>JAFDCW010000664.1 GCA_019312705.1 Deltaproteobacteria bacterium | reverse complement strand
ACGAAGCCGCCGAAGGATGACAGGCCGAGGTACTCTTTGAAGAGCAGCGTGGGGTCGGCCAGGACCCGGGCAAATTGCTCTGGACGATACCAGGCGGCGTTGAGGAAGTAGCAGCAGATGAACGCCGTGATGACGACGTAGCCGACCATCTCGGATACGACGGCCGGGTGGATGTTGTTTTTCTTGCCGAACTGCTCGGACATCTTGGCGCCGAGGAGGACCCCGATGGCGACCACGACCCCGAAGGGCTGGATCGGCAGGGTGGTGTCTCCCCACAGGGGGATGTTCCAGGCTTCGGCTTTGAACCAAGGGATGAGTAGCAGCGCGTGCACGCGCGCAAGCTAGCCCGATTTGGGCTCGACGGCCACGTAGGCTTTGGCCCCACTCTGTTACGGTATTTTCGCGGCGGCGATCCGCTCGAGGGCGATCGCTCGGGCCACGGCCGAGGTCGGGCGACCCTGGGTATCGGACTGAGCGAGGACCACCTGGGCGGTCTTTCCGAGGCGGTCGATGAGGTGCGTGCGGTCCGAAATGCCCATCACGGTTTTGCCGATGCCATCGACCACGGCGCCTGCGGAGGAGATTACGTCGGGCACGAAGAGGATGCCTCGGCTGTGCAAGAGGTCCCCCGCTTCCGAGTCGGCGAGGGTGTTGTTGGCTCCGGGAACCACGGCCCAGGCGTCGAGGGCCGCCACGCTCTCGGTCGTGAGCACGCCGCCGACGGCGCAGGGGCAGACCACGTCGACCTTCTCGGTCAGGATGGCGTCGGACGGAACCGCGCGGGCGCCGATGAGGGCGGCCAGGGTCATCGTCTTTTCGTGGTCGAGGTCGGCGATGATCAGCTCGGCGCCCACGTCAGAGAGGGTTCGGGCGACCGCTGCGCCGATGGCACCGATGCCCTGAACGGCGATGCGCAGCCCCGGCACTTCGACGCCTCTTCGTTCGGCGCACGCCTCGACGCACCGGAGAAGCCCGCGGGCCACGGCGGCGGAGAGGTCCACCTCATCGGTGTGCACGTACTCGGTCTGCTTCGCCATCACGGCGAGGTCCTCGGCAGTCGTGCCGAGGTCCCCTGCGGTGCGGAAGAGGCCCCCGAGTTCTTCGATGCGCTGCCCGAGAATCGTGAAGGCACGCTCTCGGTCGAGGCCCCGATGATCGAGGATGACGGCCTTGGCTCCTCCGGCATCGAGGCCGCCGAGGGAACACTTCATGGTCATCGCCCGGGAAAGACGCGCCGCGTCGGCGAGGGCCGCGGGGACGGTCGCATAGGGCCGGGTGCGCACGCCGCCGGCGCCGGGGCCGAGGGTGAGGTCGTCGATGGCGATGATCGCCCTGAGCCCCGAGGCCGCGTCGCTCACGAAGTACGCCCGGGCGAGGCCCGTGGATTCGAGCGTGTCGAAGGGTGCAATAGGCGCGATCGGGCCGTCGGGGTGCATGTCCTTCCAAGAAGGTGCCACGAGAGGCGGCCGAGGCGAAAGTGCGAAGTCCTCAACAAGAAGGCGCCGCGTAGGCGGCCCGAGGCGGGAGCGCGCCGGAGGCGTGCAGAGCCGATAGGCCGACCGTAGCGGCGCCGGTAGTGAGCAGTCGTGCGGAGCCGTCAGCCGCCGGCCGTGGCACCGGGAGTGCTTAACGGAGGCGGACTTGCGCCACGGCGGCCCCGCCGTCAAGCTCCGGGCGATGGGAAACCGGGTTCTGTGGGGATTGTTGCTCACGGTCCTCGGGACGCTCTTGTGCGCGTGTCGGGGTGGGTCTCCGGGGCCGAGTAGTCTTGGGGCGCCGGACGGAACCGTCCCCGTCGTCACCCCCGATGGGGCAGGGGTTCTGCCGATGGCCGAGCTCTCCATCGAGACGCCCATCGATGCAGCCACCATCCCCCGGGGCACCATCGTCTCGAGCGCTTGGGTTGCCCGGGTCGATGTTCGCGTTCGGGCGGTGGGCATCGCCCGGGTCCGCTATGAAATCGCCGGCGTCGTCGTCGAGGCCGACGCCGCCCCCTTCGACGCCGCTTTGCACGTAGCGACCGACGGCGACCACACCCTCGTCGCTACGGGGTACGACGGCGCCGGGGCGATGGTCGCGATGGACTCGGTTTCCGTGACCGTCACCCCGCCGGTGGATACGTCATGCCATGCGCGGCTCGACGCCCTCGGCCTCGACTGGGAGGTCGCCACGGCCACCCGCGGGATCGCGGACCCGGTCTGGGTCGAGCCCCTGATCGCCGGGGTCGCCTATCGCTACTTCGAGAGTGCCGACCCGACTCGCTTGCTCGCGGATTGCGAACTCGCCGCGCGGCTGTCCGCGCTCTCGGAGCTCGTCGCCGGCTCCGGCCTCGACGAGGTCGTGCACATGGGGATCTACAATTACCGGTGCATCGGCGGCGGCGACCCGAGCACCGGCTGCACTCTCAGCCAGCACGCCCTCGCCCGGGCCCTCGACATCCACGCGGTCCGCGAACGTGCGACCGGACGCTACTTCAACGTCGAGTTCGATTGGGTGATCGACCGGTCTGGGGACGTGTGCCCCGGCAATGCGATGACCGAGGCCGACATTGCGCTCCACGAGATGGCTTGTTCGATGTGGAGTGACCGCATTTTCGAGATTGTGCTCACGCCCAACTTCAACGACGCCCACCGCAACCACTTCCACGTGGACATCACGGACGGGTCGATGACCATCCGCTCCTCGGTGTCTGGGGTGGACCCCCGGGTCCCCGGACTGGGCCACTGACCAACCGAGGCCCCCGCGGCCCTCGGGCCGAGCAAAGCTGGCCCCGGGAGGTCGGCGATTGACACCTCCGCCGGCCGCGGCTACTTCCACGGCGGCTGGCGACAGCCTGGCGAGGGAGACGGCGCAATGACTGAAATTATCGGAGTTCTGGCGAGGGAAATCCTCGATTCGCGTGGCAATCCGACGGTAGAGGTCGAAGTGGGCCTGGCCGGGGGCGCGATCGGCCGCGCTGCGGTTCCCTCGGGGGCCAGCACCGGCGAACACGAAGCCCACGAGCTCCGCGACGGAGACGAGGCGCGCTTCGGCGGCAAGGGCGTGCTCAAGGCCATCGAGAACATCCTCGGTGAGATTCAGCAGGAGGTCGTCGACCTCGACGCCCTCGAGCAGGGCGAAGTCGACCGGGCGATGCTGGACCTCGACGGCACGCCGAACAAATCCCGGCTCGGGGCCAACGCCATCCTCGGCGTGTCGATGGCCACGGCCCGGGCGGCAGCCAACGCCGTCGGCCTTCCGCTCTATCGCTACCTCGGCGGGGCCCAGGCCCGGGTGCTTCTGGCACCGATGATGAACGTCATCAACGGCGGCACCCACGCCGACAGCGGCCTCGAGTGCCAGGAGTTCATGCTCTTCCCTGTGGGCGCGCCCACGTTCTCCGATGCCCTGCGCGGCGGGGCGGAG
>JAFDCW010000663.1 GCA_019312705.1 Deltaproteobacteria bacterium | reverse complement strand
TCGAAGAGGCTGTCGACCCGACAGAGCGGCAGGGTCGCCCCCCGGAGCGTGATCACGTCGCGCCCCTCGACCGTTCGAATGGCCTCTCGGCGAAGCAAGAGCGCTTCCTCGACGGCTGTCAGCGGAATCGCGAACCGGCGCCCGGCCACCTTCACGATGAGGGCGCTGATGATCGCGAGGGTGATAGGAAGGGTGATCGTGAACTTGGTGCCGATCCCAGTTTCGCTTGCGACGTCGACAACACCGCCGAGGCGGGAGATATTGGTCTTGACCACATCCATGCCCACGCCGCGACCGGACAGATCGGTGATGGCGGACCGGGTCGTGAAGCCGGCGGTGAAGATGAAGTCGAAGATGTCTTCCTCGCTCAGCTCTTCCCGCGCCTCCTCCGAGACGAGCCCCCGTCGCACCGCTGTTTCGAAGATTTTCTCGGCGCTGATACCGGCGCCATCGTCTTCGACCTCGATGAGCACGTTGTTGCCCTTCTGATAGGCGTTCAGCGCGAGGGTGCCTTCCGCAGACTTGCCCGCGAGCTCGCGCATCTTGGGCTTTTCGATGCCGTGGTCGATCGAGTTGCGGATGATGTGCATCAACGGGTCGGAGAGCTCCTCGACGATGAGCTTGTCCACCTCGGTTTCTGCGCCGTTGAGGACGAGGCGAATTTCCTTCTCGTGTTCTCGCGCAGTCTGTCGCACCACCCGGGCCAGCTTGTCGAAGATCTGGCGGAGCGGAACCATGCGTACGTCGAGGATCCCGTCCTGGAGCTCTTCGAGGCTGCGCTCGAAGCTGCGGTTTGCCCGATGGAGTTCGGTCGCGAGCTGACGCAGCTCCGGCTTCACGCGCAGGCGTTCGGTGAGCACACCCATGGCGCTGCGCACGATGGCCAACTCGCCGACGACGTTCATCAAATGGTCGAGCTTCCGGATGTCGACCCGGACGGTATTGGCGACGGAGCGCAAGGAGAGGGGATCCGCGCCTTCATCGGTAGAGGCCGCCCCATTGGCAGCATGGTCGTGCTGGCCCGTGCCGGCGGCCGGCGGGATCGTGCGCGCCGCGGCGGCGGAGACCGGGATCGAGGGGCCGTGAATCGCGGGGGGGGGCGTGGATATGATCGGCGCCGGGGACGCCACGAAGGTAGCCTGGCCGCCCCTCCGGGGCACCGCCATGAGTTCGGAGTCGCCGCGGGCCAGCAACTCCCGAAGCTCGTCTTCGGGCGCCCGGCTCGCCAACAGAACGTCTAGGTCGATCGCGTCCCGCTCGATCTCGCCCATGGACGGCAAGTAGGTGATGATCTCCGCGACCGGTTTTGCGCGGCTCTTGAGCTCTTCGAGGGCCGTGTCGATCGAGGCGAGGTTGAAGCGAACCTTGAGCCGATAGAGGGGGTTGCCTTGGTCGACGTTGGTCCGAAGGCGGTGCTCTTCGTATTCGGTGAGTACCGCGAGGACCCCGGGGTCGAGATCGTAGCTTTCGAGTCCCGTCGTGGGGGCCTCCTTCGGCGAACTCACGCGCTCGATGGACTGGGCGTATTGCGAGAGGTCGACCCCCGCCTGATCGCCCAGCAGGCGCTGGAAGTTCTCGACCCCCTCGAAGAGCACATCGAGGACCTCTTGAGAGAGGGCGACCCGGCCCAGGCGCAGGTCGTCGAGCAGATCCTCGAGAGCATGGGCAACCGCGCCCACCTGATGGTAGCCGAACATGCCGGCGATACCTTTGAGGGTGTGCACACCGCGGAAAATCTCATTGATGAGGTCCGGGTCCGGGGTCCCCTCCTTCTGCATCTGGTCGAGGACGAGCAGGTCGCGGGAGAGGGCCTCGACGATCTCTTGCGATTCGGCCAGAAACTCGTCGCGTACGTCGAGGTCCTCGTCCTGGTCGTTGGTGCTCAACGGTCCCCGGTCGTCTTTTGAAGGGTCGCGACGACCTCGCGAAGCTGGGCCGGCGTGAAAGGCTTCTTGAGGTAGGCGTTGGCGCCGAGGGACAGCCCCCGCTCGCGGTCCTTGGCGCTCGCCTCGGTGCTGATGATGACAACTGGCGTATCGCGATGCCGGTCGGACTTGCGCATGAACGAGACCAACTCGAGACCGTTGATGTCGGGCATGTTGATGTCGACCACTACCAGGTCGAAGTGCTTGCGGGGAAGAATGCGCAAGGCGACGAAGCCGCTCTCGGCCTCATCGACCTCGGCGGTTCCCTCTTCTTCGAGGGTCGCGCGCACGAAAGCACGCATCGCACTGGAATCCTCGACCACGAGGACCCGAAGCAGGTCAACAGAGTCCACGACTCTCGGATGGTACTCTAAACTCGCCGTACCGGGTCAACCGGATCAACCCGCGATTTCGAGGATTTGGGCGAGGGAAGCCGAGGCCCGGAGGGGTCTGCCGAGGGTGTATTCGACGAGGCCTGAAATGGCCCGGCGGAGCTGTCCCCGACCAGCATCAGGGAGGGGGTGAAGTCCCGCGTCGGCCCACTCGGGGGTGATCGCTCTCGCCATGGCCCGGCGAGTCTCTCCCGAAAGCTTCATGGACCCACCGCCGCAGCTGCGGCAGATCACGGAGCCGGCGGCGGGGTCGAAGAGGGCCGCCTGCCCATCCTCGGCCCGGCGCCCGCAGCGAGCGCAGGTATCGAGGTTTGGGGCAAAACCCAGCAGCCCGATGCAACGCACCTCGAAGGTGAGGAGGAGCTGCTCCTGGGCCCCTGGGGAGCCAGTCATGTCGGCGAGGTGGGCCAGAAATTCCATCGTGAGGGCGAAGACCTCGGGCTCCGGCTGCCGCGCCGGGAGGGCCTCGCGAACCAGTTCGAGGGCCACGGCCGCGACCGACATGCGGGTGAGGTCGCCGAGGATGGCGGGAAAACTCTGCTTCACGCGCGCCTTGGCGATGCTGCCTACCTCGCCGCGGCCCAGGCGCACTTCGGCTTCGATCAGTGCGTAGGGCTCGAGGGACCCGCCAAACCGCTTCTTGCTGCGGCGGGCGTTGCGAGCGAGGACAGCGACCTTGCCGTGACTCTCGGTTAGGAGCGTAACGATGCGGTCGGCGTCGCGATAGTCGACGGCGCGGAGGACGAGGGCATCGGAGAGTTCACCGGACACGAGCGGTAGGATAGCTCGATCGGGGTGTCACGGTGCCGCGGCCGAAGAACGACCGAAAGTGCCAGGGTGAAGAGGATGAGCAAAATGACCAGGGCGATGGCGATCCCGAAGCGTCGTCCCCGCTCCGGCGGGGTGATGGCGGCGATCGGGGCCGGCGCCAGATCGGCGCTCGGGGCCGCCGCCGCGTCGTAGCGCTCGATGACCTCTTGGGGGTTCAGGCCGATGACCCGAGCGTAGCTCTTCATGAAGCCCCGAAGGGGTTCAGGCCGATGACCCGAGCGTAGCTCTTCATGAAGCCCCGAACGAAGACGTCGCCGGGCAGCTCGTCGAACCGGTCCGCTTCGAGGTGCCGAAGCATCTTGAGGGGGATGCGGGTCGTCTGGGAGAGCTCCTCGATGGAGATCTGCCGTAGCTCGCGCTCGTGCTTCAGATGCATTCCGATCGACTGCATGATTCAGATGCCATCCAACAAACGACGGCAGGCGGCGCCGTCGGGGTTGTCGTCGCCGAGCTCGACACAGCGTTCGAGGTCGGTGATCGCGTCGTCTCGGTTGCCAAGGCGGGCGCGGGTTTCACCGCGGAGCCGATAGGCCCCCTGGTAGGACTCACAGATGGGGTTGGCCTCGAGGGCGCTGGTCAGGGAGAGATCGGCGTCGGTGAACTTCTCTTGGGCGAAGTAGGTCTGCCCGAGGAGGTAGTGGCCCACACAGAACTGGGGCTGAATCTCGACCGCCTGGCGGAGGGCGGCCGCGGACTCGTCGTAGGCGCCCTGCTCGTAGTACGCGCGCCCCACGTTGCCCCAGGCGTTCCACGGCTGGCGGTTCAGCATGTCCCGGGCCGCCGCTTCGAAGACCTCGACGGCTTCGTCGTAGCGATCCTGGTCGAGGAGCGCGAGGCCGAGCATGTTGCGGGCCTCGGGAAGAGTGCCGCCCTCGGCCTCCCGGCTCGCCAGCACGTCGATGCCCTTGCGCAGCTGGGTCTCGGCCTCCGCAGCGGCACCGCGCTGGAGATAGATGTAGCCGAGCAGGATGTGGGCCTCACCGTTGTCGGGGTCGAGTTGGATCGCGGCGGCCAGACGCTCCATCGCGGCGGGAACGTTGCCCTCGTGATGCAGCGACGCCGCAAGCCTGAACTCTGCCATCGAGCGATCCATGTCTTCCGTGCTTTGGCCCGCACCGCACGCGGCGATGAGGGAGAGGAGGGAAAGGAGGAGCACAAGTAAGGAAGTTCTCATCGGGTGATTCAGCGCCCGAGGGGAGCGCCCCGATCTAACGGGTCGGCACGGGTGGGTCAACCCCAATCCGGACCAACACGGCGACCCCGACGCCGTGACTGTCGGATTACCGACACCCGGCTCAATCACCTCGAACCTCTTCCTTCATTCCCAGCAATTGGTAGAGTTGTCGTAAGGCAGACAGATCGGGGACCACGATCTTCTCGTCCACGATCCGGACATATCCTCCGTCCCGAAGCTGCTGCACCGCCCGCTTGACGGCGTCCACGTCGAGGCTCGCCCGGGACGAGAGGTCGAGGGGCGATACGCTCAAGGCATGACCCTCGGGCCCGGCCTGGGTCGTGGAGGCCAAGCGGATGAGGGTATTGACCACCCTAGACGGGTGATCTCGCAGCATCGTGTTTTCGAGCTGCTCTTCGGCGTCCCGGAGGCGCCGCACGAGCTGGCCCACCATCCGGGACGCAACATCGGGATTTCCTGAAAGAAGTCGGCCAAAGGTCTTCTTGTCCAAGGCAAGGACGGTGACCTCTGTCAGGGCGACGGCGCTCGCAGTGCGCTCGGCGCGGCTGAGGAGGGCGTCCTCCCCGAGGAGGTCCCCGGGGCGCAGAATCGTCACGCTGCGGTCCGCAGACCGGACCCGCTTGACCAGGCGAATTCGACCTTCCTGGAGGATGTAGCAGGCGTCCGCGGCGTCTCCCTCGCGAAAGAGGGTAGTTCCGGTCGGAAATTGGCGTCCAAACCTCTCGACCAGACGTACCCGCTCGCCCTCTCGAAGGTCCTCCATAGCGGGACGGGTGTACAGGGACCGGAGATGGGGCGCAACCCATCCCGGCGGGTCTCGGACCGGAGCCCGGGCGAGGAGGTATTCAGATGCCCTCGATATGGATTTTTGCAGCAACGCTGCGGAGCCAGCGGTGCGCCGCACAGCGCATGCTCCATTCCATCGGCCCTCGCAGAGTGACGTTCGTGCCTTTAAGTCCCAATTCTTGGACGTATGGGGCTGGCTTGATTCTCGCATTTGTAGGGTCCCGTGTCCCTGCACCGCCTAACCCGTGACTCCCGCGGTCTGACCAGCGTCGAGTACCTGCTCGTGCTCTGCCTCGTGGCCGTCGTCGGCTCAGCGGGCTGGGACAGCCTCGGCACGACCATCGCGGAGAAGATCTCTGGGGCGAGCGACGGCATCGAGGGCCTCCCCGGATCCAGTGAATCGGCGAGCGAGCTGCAGTGGGCGAGGATCGATGGACTCGATCCGGGTAGCTCGCGAAGCGCCCTCGGCGCCGGAGGCTCGAGTGCCGTCGCGCTGCTGGGCGTTTCCGCGGCGTCGGCGACCGGGCAATCCTCGGCAAGCAGGGCATCCTCGGCAAGCAGGGCATCCTCGGAAAGCGGGGCGTCCTCGGCG
>JAFDCW010000662.1 GCA_019312705.1 Deltaproteobacteria bacterium | reverse complement strand
TAGCGCCCAGGCCGAGCCGCTCAGTGACTTCACGGTGCTCGTCGCGCTGGACCCGAGCCGCGTGAACTACGGGCAGACCCAGGGCGTCGGGCAGGATTTGAGGTTCACCGATGAGGACGGGACCACGGCCCTCGACCACGAGCTCGAGCGCTGGAACGACGGCGGGTTGTCCTACCTATGGGTGAGGGTGCCTCGGATCGATGCATCGTCGTCGACCGACAGTATCGTGATGTACTACGGCAACGACGGGGCGGCGGACGGGGCGAACTCGTTGTCGACATGGCAGAACGGCTACACCGGCGTCTGGCACCTCGACCGCGACCTCGCCGACTCCACCCGGAACGGCGCCGACGGAACGACCATGGGTGCGACCGCGGAGGCCGGCGTCGCGAGCGACGGGCGCCGCTTCGCCGGAGCAGGCCACCGGATCGAAACGAATACCGCCGTCGGCTCGGCCCCGGACCTCACCTTCTCGTTCTGGATGCGCTCGGGTGTGGATAACGGGTATCACCGCCCCATCGACAAGAGCCCGAACCTCGGTACCCAGGGGTGGTCGGTGCTCCAGCGCCCCACCGGCGACACCTTCTCCCGGGGCCTGGTTTTTCGCGTCGGTTCTGGTAGCTCCTATGGAGGTTGGGGCAACGAGGTATCGGTATCCGACGTGTACGCGGTCGACTCGTGGGTCTACGTCGCCGGTACCTACGACTCGGCCAGCACCACGGGACGCCTCTACATCGACGGTGTGCTCGTAGACGAGGTGACCAACATGGATGGGCGTGGGGTCGCGAACACTGACACGACCCTCAAGATCGGCAGTGCAAACGGCTTTGAGCGCTTCGTCGGTCTCATCGATGAGGTGCGGGTGTCGAATACCGCGCGGTCGCCCGCATTCATCGCCGCCCAGCACCTCTCCCAGAGCGATACCTTCATCACCTTCGGGGCCGAAGAGCCCGTTGGCATGAACTGCCCCGAGTGATCCAGGGCCCGAGGGCCCGGCGTGCTTCGTCGTCACATCTCGAGCGACAAGTTTTCCGTCCGGTCGGATTGCGGAACGGGCAGGGCGATCGTGTCGAGGTTCGTCCCATTGCCCGTGTAGATCACGCCGCCCTGAATGTTCTCGAGCGGGAACAGCCGGTCGCCGATACAAGCCCCGATCGGGCTACCGCTGATCTCGCCGCCGGAGAGCTCGATGCTCGCGAGGAGCTCGACCTGCACGCCGCAGAGCGCGGAGTCGGCGATGAGAAAGTTCTCCCCACGAATGGCGTGCTCGAGTCCCCCACCGTCAGGCCCGGGGCCCCCTGACTCTCGATGACGAGGCGGGTGGCGTTTATGATTCCGCCGAGCGCGTAGATAGCCCCTGGATCGATGGAGCCCCCTGGCGCGACGACGCCCGAAACTCGCACGTCCGTGAGGTCGACCGAGGCCCCCTCGATGACCGTGAAACCATGAACCGTCGGGCGCTCGAGCACGGCCTTTTCGAGCTGAAGCGATCCACCCGACCGTCTCGCACCACACTCCACCCGTCGGGGCACGGCGTCAGCGCGGGTCGGGCTACGTCTAGCGACGCTTCGTTGGTCTCGGGTGACCACCAGGGGATCTCGGGAGGCATCGGATCGGCTACCGCGAGGTCCGGCGGGATCGTCACCGGCACGTCCGCCCGTGCGTCGTCGACGCCGCTGTCCGCCGCCGGCCGCGCGTCGTCACCGCAGCCCGACGACCCGAACGCTACGGCCAGCATGAAGAGTGCGGCAAGACGTAACACCGGCATCGATCCTCCGGTCTCAGTCTCTATTGTCGCTGTCTCGATCTCACTGCGCGGCGAGGGAGACTTCAACGGCCACGGCGCGACGGCGGAGGTCCCAGACGCGCAGCTGGTAGGTGCCGGGCTCGAGGGTGCGCTCGATTCGCGAGTTGTGACCGTCGCCACCATCGTCGTCGACCTCGATCTCGTCGAGGTCCTGCATGAGGGCGATCTTCGGGTCGAGAGACGAATCGGACGTCGCATCGATGACGTAGTTGCCGGCTGCGGCGATGACGAGGTTGACCTCGGCCGTGGCGGCGCGGTCGTTGTCGCCGGCGGGTGCCGAGACGCTGAAGCTGCCGCCGACGGGTACGACACCGGCGGTCGCGAGGGGGGCGAGCTTGCGCACCTGAACCTGGGAGGCAGTCGCGTGGGCGTCGTGCTCGTGGATTCGGACCTGATACGCCCCGGGTGTGAGGGCGGCGATCAACATGGCGTCTTGGCCTTCGCCTCCGTCGTCGTTGGTGCCGACGAGCTCTTCCCCCTGGTAGAGGTAGAGTTGAACGTCGGAGTTCGCGCTGGTCACGTCGACCTGATACTCGGCCCGGTCCGCGACGTCGAAGGTCACGCTGGGCGGGGCTGGAATTTGCACGGCCTGGGCCGGACCGTCGATCGCGAGGGCGGCCGGTGCCGCGGCGGCAACGGCGGTCGGCTGGCCTTCGACGGCCGGCGGCGGGGCAGTTTCATCGGAGCCGCACGCGCCGAGGAGCATTCCAGCCACGGTCACGGTCGCGGCGCTCAGAGTAACAATTCGATTCTGGATCATGGTTTTCCCCTTGGAAGTTGGAACGACTCCTACCAGATCAACGAATCCGTGAATACCTCCGACCCAAGATCAGGCCACGGCCGATAGGGGGAGGTTCCTATTCGCCTACAGGCAGCCCGCGGGGACCGGCGACGCAACCGCGTCGCAAGGTTGCCAGAGGCGGCCGAGTTGGTTGGGTGTGAGCACGTCAGTCGGGGTGGCGAGGGGGCTGACCTCGCCGCAGGCGTCGTAGGCGTCGAAGCCGATGCTCGAGCACTCGCTGGCGGCCGAGTAAGGAGAGACGATGTCAATCGTAGTGCCGCCGGTGATGTCGACCCAGGTGCCGGTCGCGATGCGCAGGACCGAAGACCCGCCGCCTGCGTTGACGAACCATCCGTTGGCGCCGCCGCCGCTCGACATCATGACGAGGCCCGAGATTTTCAGGCCGAAGAGGTTCGGGTCGTCCGGGCCGAAGAAGGGATAGAAGCACATCGACGCGGCCTGGTTGCGGATGGCGACGTAGACGCCCCGGGGGGGCACGATGTCGGCTGCGCCGAAGTTCATCCAACGGAAGGTGCTGCACCCGCTATTGCAATATGAGAAGTGGTGACCGCTGAGGTCTACGGGGCAGTGGGAGAGGTTGGTGATCTCGAAAGCCTCGCCGGCCTCGCAATCGGGCCCGCTACACGGGCCGTCGCCGTTCGGGACGTACTCGCTGAAGATCAGGTTGGCGGGGGGGGGCGCGACGGGGGTCGTGCAGGTTTCGATGAGGTCCGTGACCGCTGGGGCGCTGGTCGCGCAGCAGGTCGGGTCCGAGGTCAGGCAGGCTCGCGCATAGAGCGTCGCCCGGGTCCCGGGGGGCGCCGAGCCCA
>JAFDCW010000661.1 GCA_019312705.1 Deltaproteobacteria bacterium | reverse complement strand
CGCGAGGCCCTTCTGTGGTTGGGGCGCGGCCTCGGGGTCCTGGCGTTCGTCGCCCTCGTCTTGGTCGTTCTCGGTCGCCTCTGGCGCCTGAGCGCCGCCCTCTTCGCGGGGGATGGGGCGTCCCGGGTCGTCTACCGGGCGGCCCTCGACAGCCTCAGCGCCGTGGGGGTCCGCCGCGAGTACGGCGAATCCCGAGAAGCCTTTGCCCGTCGCGTCGAAGGCCTGGTGCCGAGCTTCGGGCCGTTGACCGGAGGCCACGTCGCGGCCCGTTTTGGTGCCTCGACCGAATCGGGAGGAGTCGGGGCGACGGACCCCCGGACCCTCTACCGTGGCGTGCGCCGGGAGCTGCGAGCCGCGGTGCCCCTGCGCCGACGAGTATTGGCAACCTTGAGTCCCTGGACCTGGCTCTTTTCGCGATGAGAGACCACATGGAGAGCGTGAACATGACGGAATCGAATGAGAGTGCAGAGCCCGGCGGTGATACGGGCCTCGAGGTCGCCCGCCGGGTGGTCGACCGTCTCCGGGCACGCCTCCGGGCCGCGATCCGCGGTCGCGATGAGACCATCGACCTCGTGCTGACGGCGATGCTCGCCGACGGCCACGTTCTCCTCGAGGACTTTCCGGGGTCGGGCAAGACGACCCTGGCCCGGGCCCTCGGCGAGTCGGTCCGGGAGGACTCGGGCATCGAAGGCATCGCGCCCTTCCGCCGGATTCAGTTCACTCCGGACCTCTTACCCAGCGACATCACCGGGACCAACGTCTTCGATGTCGAGGCCAACGGGTTCACCTTCCGTCGCGGCCCGATATTCGCGCACGTCGTCCTCGCCGACGAGATCAACCGCACGTCGCCGAAGGTCCAGGCCGCGATGCTCGAGGCCATGGCGGAAAAGCAGGTCACCGCCGACGATACGACCCACGCCCTCGACGACCTGTTCTTCGTCATCGCGACCCAGAACCCCCTCGATCTCGCCGGCACCTATCCCCTCCCCACGCCTCAGCTCGACCGCTTTCTCTTCAAGCTGGTGATGAAGCACATCGCCCCCGAGGCGGAGCTCGAGGTCCTCGACCAGTATCCGACGCCGAGCCTCGAACGTGCCGCTGAGCTCCCCGGTGTCTCCCGGTCCGAGGTCATCACCGCCCGTCGGGCGATTCGTCATCAGGTCCGCATCGACCCTCTCTTCAAGCAGGCCCTCGTCGACCTCGCCAACGCTCTCCGGAGCGACGAGCGGGTTCTCCAGGGGGCGAGCACCCGTTCCCTCGTCCTCAGCCTCCCGGCGCTCCAGGCCCGGGCGCTGATCGAGGGACGCGACTATGTCTCCCCGGATGACCTCGAGGCCCTCGCCCCCCACATCTTCGAGCACCGCATCGAGTGCGCCGCGGGCATCGATGATGCGGCGGCGGTGGTCCGCGACTGTGCTCGGGGCCCGATCGAAGGCCTCGCTCAAGTCAGCCTGAAGAAGAACTCCTCCAAGTGATCTGTAGGTAACCCGACCGTGACTCGACTACGCCGCACAGCAGCGATCACCGCCCTCGCCGCCGTCTTTTCGGTCGCGGCGGCCCTGGTCCACGCTCAGCCCGGCGTCGACGAGCTCGACGCGGCCCTGCTCACGGCGAATCTCGGCGAGGAGGCCGCTGACGATGAACTCCGGGCCTGGCGCATGGTCCAGCGGGGCCGGAACATCAAGGCGCGGGAGCTGGCGACGGAGGTCGTGGCCCAAAACCCACGGAGCTTCGTGGGTCGCCTGGTCCTGGGTGCCGTCGAGCACTATGCCGAAGCAAACTTCCCCCGGGCGCTCTTTCACTACGAGGTAGCTCTCCGCGAGTTCGAGGCAGTTCACGGAATTGAGCCCGTGACCCCGGCCCCGTGGCTGTGGCATTCGCGTCTGCTCACCGAGCTTGCAGCCACCCACGGCGACCTCGAGCACCACACCGAAAAAGTGGTCTACCTCGAACGCTACAACGAGCTCTACGAACCCGACATGCTCGCCGACCGGGCGTGGCCGCTCATGAAGATGGGCCTGCATGCCGATGCCCGCCTCGCGGCCCAGGAGGGCCTCGCCGAAGGATCGCCGCGACAGGTCGAGATTGCGCTGAACGCACTGTGTGCCGTCGAGTTCGAAGCCGGCAACGACGGGGCGAGCTACGAAGCGTGTCGTCTGGCCCTCGAGTACGGCCGGGCGAAGCCGGGGGGCCCCAACGCGGTCGACCTGACCAACTACTCCGAGGCCGCGCGCAGCCTCTTCAAGCTGGACGAGGCCGAGCGCATCGGCCTCGAAGCGACCGGCGCTGGCGTCGCCTGGTACGGGAATCCGTGGATCGAACTCGCCGAACTCTATACCCGCGAGGCACGCTTCCCGGAGGCCCTGAACGCGCTGAAACAGGCGCCCCTCTACCGGCAGAAGCGGCCACCTCACGTCCGCGACTCGGACCGCAACGAAGGGCGCCGGGCATTGTCGAGCTTCTTCCTCGTCGTTGGCCGCGACGAGGACGCCCGGCGCATCACGGAGAAGGCCCTCGTCGCTCCGGACCGCCGGGCCCACAACAGCCGCGACCCCGACCAGGACCTCGCCATCGCCGCGCTCCTCGACCGCCGGGCCCACTTCCTCGCCGCCGAGGCGCTCATGGAGCAGGCGGCGGCGCGTCCCTTCTGGGAAAACCCCGGCCGGTGGGCCGAGGCGCTCTGGCTCCGGGGTCAGTCGTGGATGAGCGGGCGCAAGGCGGCCCGGGCAATCGCCGACGACGACCGCCTCATCGGCTCGTTCCGCATCGGCAGCGCCCGAGGGGCGATCATTCAGCCGTGGCTCGTGGGGGAGTTGGTGGAGGTCGTGGGCCCGGGCATCGTGACCGAAGCGGTTCGCCGCGCCCGAAGTCAGGATGAGCGTGACGGGGCCGACGCCTACTACGACGCCTTTGCTGCGGAAGCCGCCCTCGCCGCCGGCGACGAAGAGGAGGCCCGGCGCACTGCGGCCCGGGCTCTCTTGGAGCTGAACCCGGCCGAGGCGCTGCTGCGCGCCCGGGTGCACGCGGTCGCCGCCGAAGCCGCTCGCCGAGAGGGGGACATGTCTACGAGCCTCGAGGACTACGAGGCGGCTTTCGGCATCGACCCGGGGGTCTTTCGCCGCCTCGGCTTCGTCGTGCCGGTGCGTTTCGTCGGGGGCAGCGGCCAGGTCGGTGCCGAGGTCAGGGCCGGCCTCGGTTGGTCGCCGCGTTTCGATGAAGTCGTCCGTGGGCTCACCATCCGAATCGAGGCCGACGGGACGGCCGGGGAGATCTGCCTCGAGGGACCGAGCGGGGGGGTCCTCGGCTGCGCCGAGGAGGTCCGGGAGACGGCCGAAGATGACGACGCGTTTGCGGCCCGCCTTTGCGATTCGTTTCACCGCGCGGCCTTCGCCCCGGTGATCGACCTCACTCAGGCCGACGCAAACAGCC
>JAFDCW010000660.1 GCA_019312705.1 Deltaproteobacteria bacterium | reverse complement strand
CTCGGGGGCCATCGAGAGCCCCGAGCCCCTCACCCCGGCGCGGACCATCCACGTCGCCAAGCAGCTCTGCAACGCCCTCGGGGCCGCCCACGAGGCGGGCATCGTCCATCGCGACCTGAAGCCCGACAACATCTACCTCATCAAGCGCGGCGGCGACTCTGACTTCGTGAAGGTCCTCGACTTCGGTATCGCCAAGGTTGGCGGGGGCACCAAGAAGCTGACCAAGGCCGGCCAGGTCTTCGGCACGCCCCACTACATGTCGCCGGAGCAGTGCGCTGGCACCGAGACCGACCAGCGCACGGACATCTATGCCCTCGGGGTCATTCTCTACGAGATGGTCTGCGGCCGCGTGCCCTTCGACGCGGACAACCTCATGGGTGTGCTGACCAAGCACATGTATGAGGAGCCCATCGCGCCCCACGACCTGCCGCCGCCGGTCGACGTGCCACCGGCCCTCGAGGCGGTGATTCTCAAGTGCCTCGCCAAGCAAAGGGAGGTTCGCTACCAGACGATGGCGGAGGTCTACGCCGACCTCGAGAAGGCGGCGCGGGGGGAGACCCCTGACGCGGTGATGGACGCCGTCGCCCGGTCTTCGTCGGCCACCGCCGAAACCCTGCCGCGGACCGACCCGACGGGCCGCATGAGCGTCAACATCGGCGAGCCCGAAGGAGGCCTCGAAGGGGCTCCGGCCAAGTCGAAGCTGCCCCTCGCGATCGTCGGCGCTCTGGTGGGGTTGCTGGTTTTTTCCGCCGGCGCGGCCGCGCTGATGGGCGCGTTCGACGAGGAAGTGCAGGAGCCCCCGCCGCCGGTGGCCATTGCCCCAGAGCCTGAGCCCGAAGTCGAGCCGGAGCCCGAGGAGGTCGTCGTCGAGGGGGAGGGCAGCTCCGAGACCGCGCTGGTGGCCCTCGATTCGGTGCCGCCTGGCGTGCAGGTCTATCGAGAAGGCGATCTGGTCGGCAACACCCCGTACGAGATCGAACGCCCGGCCGAAGGTCGCGTGACGCTGATCCTGAGAAAGCCTGGATTCGTGGAGCAGGCAGTCAACATCGGTGCATTCACTGGCGAGCGGGTGACCATCGACCTCACTCCGGAGGAGCCTGCCGCCAAGCAGCCTCGGAGCGATCGCCGGAGCGGCCGCCGGAACATGCGGCGCTCGGACCGGTCGATGGAAACCGCGATGACCGTGCAGGCTGCGATGGTCGCCGAGCCGCCGCCCCGCATGGTGGCCGCGATGCGTGGCCAGACGGAGGTCCTCGACCCCTGGCAGTAGGAGGCCTTTTGGGCGCTCTTTCTGCCTTCGGCGCCCATAATTGGGCGCCGCCGATATCCGGGAATCACCGCGTTTCTTCGCTTGCTGGGCATCGGGTCAGGGGCTACCTTCCGCGCGCCCATGTCGGGTCGAATTCCCAGTATCGTCGGGCCTCTAGGGGTCACCGTCGCGGCAACCATCGCCGGGCTCTGCCTGGCGACCCTTGCCGGCTGTTCTCTCAACAACCAGGGCAACGACCCGCCGCCGGCTGAGCTGAACTTTCCCCTCGCGACCCAGATGTCGCCTTCGCCCGACCCGTCGACCCCGCCGCGCTTCCTCTACGTCGCGAACTCCGATTTCGATCTTCGGTTCAACGCCGGGTCGGTCTCCAGCTACGACCTCGGCGTCCTGTCGGACGAACTCGACCGGGCGCGCATGGCCGGCGAACTGCCGACGAACTCGAGCGAGCCGCCCATCGTCGTCTCGGCGGCGCAAGTGCTCCAGTCCCAGGTCAAGATCGGCTCCTACACCTCGGCCATGGTGCTCTCGGAGGCGGGGGACCGGCTTTATCTGTCGGTGCGCTCCGACGCGAACCTCACCTACATCGACGTCAACGACGGCGTGCTCTCGTGCGGCAATGGCGGCGCGTTTGCTTGGTGCGCCGACAGCTTCCGCTCGGGTGACGAGGCGACAGCCAATCCGCGCCGCCTCGAAATCCCCAAGAACCCCACGGGCCTCGCGGTGGGCTCGGTGTCGGCCCTCGGCCTGCCCGACGACGGCGACTACGTGGTCATGAGCCACGCTGGGGGGCAAGCGAGCCTCTTCATCGACCGGGCGGCTCCCGCGACCGGGGGAGGGCGGCCCACGGCGCCGCTGCTCGTCGACGTCATCGACGACCTCGGGGGGCCCATCGGTCAGATTTCGACCCGCATCGACGAGAGCGGCATCGCCTGGATGCCGACCACCGATGCCCGCGGCGATAGGGCCGACAACTTCTTGAGCCGCGTCGGCGTCGCCGCCGACCTGAACCGCCCCGAGCTCAGCTATCTCTACAACGCCGGCACGGCGCGCCTCGAGGGCATCAACAGCGGCGAAGATACTCGGGACATCGCCTTCGCGACCGAGGACGGCACCAACTTCGCGTTCATCCTGTCGCGAACGCCCGAAGCTCTGATCCTCGTCGACATGGACCAGAGCACGCCGACGCGGCTCTTCGTCCGGGACCTCGTGAGCGTGGGCTACGGCCCGAGCCGCCTCAAACTGGTGCGCCTGCCCGTCGGCAGCGCCGGCGAGCTCCGACTCTTCGTCTTCATCACGTGCTTCGATTCCCGTGACGTCTTCGTCGTCGACCCGCTTTCGAGCCAGACCTTCACCATCTCCCGGACGCTCTCGGGGCCCTTCGAACTCGAGGTCGACGCGGCCCGCGGCTACATGTACGTCACGGATTTCCGCGCGTCGGTCATCTGGGTCGTGGACCTCGCCCCGCTGCTCGAGTGCCTCGACGGCACCCGCGTCGGCACGAGCTGCGAGCCCTTCCGCATCGCGTCCATCGGGACCCCCCAGCCCGTTCGGGATCTGCTGTGACCCGAGTCTTCGTCGCCTTGGGCGCACCCGTTCGCTTGCTGGCGTCGCTCCTCGTGCTCTCGGGCCTGGTCGGTCTCAGCGCCTGTAGCCAGAACCCGCCCCCCATCATCACCCGGGCCCTCGACCATTCCGGCCGGGTCGAGTTCATCTGCGTCGACTCGACGCGCTATCAGGCCGGCAATCCCCTCGTCCCCTACGAGAGCTGCGTCGCGACGCCGGAGTTCCCGGTCCCCGACAACTTCGTCCTCCATGGTCTCGTCACCCAGGAGACCCGGGGCGAGGTGGCCGCGATCGATCTCCAGCAGAACATCGTCCTCGATAGCCAAAGGGTGGTGCCGGGGTTCACCTTCGAGCCGGTCGGCGAACTCCCGAGCGCCATCGTGGTGCCCAAGGCGGACCCGACCTTCACCTTTGTTTCCAACTTCGGGCAGTTGAGCATCTGGGCTCGGGCGACGCGTCGCTTCCTCCCCGAGGAGCGCCGCGGCGGCGACCTGGGATCGATCCCCGACACCTATCAGGTCGCGGTCGGCAGCCCCGTTTCAGACCTCGTCTTGTCGACCGACGAGACCACCCTCTATGCGACCCTCGCCGAGCGCGGCACGGTCCTCGAG
>JAFDCW010000073.1 GCA_019312705.1 Deltaproteobacteria bacterium | reverse complement strand
ACCCTCGGGCAGCTCCACGACCTCGTGAACCTCGCCGCCGAGGCCAGCGCAGCCGACCTCGATGGCGACGGAATGTTCAGCGAAATCAGCGAGGGCATCGCCACCGGCGGCGGCCTCCGGGTCATCCGCGGGGGCGGCGAAGACGCGGGCCCCCGGCCGAAGAGGGTCGAAGCGTGGAAGGTGGCCTTCCCGTTGGCCGCCGTCGCCATCGCCGCCGCAGTGCTCTTCGCCCTGATCGGGCCCGGAGCCCAAAACGACGACTCGGTCGCGGACAACGTCGCAGACGACGGCGAGATCCTGGTCGAAATCGACGACGAGCACTCGGAGGCTTTGGTGATGGTCGAAGCCCCCCACGGGTCCGAGGTCGAAGAGGTCGATTTCGGGGACAACACGGGGACGGTCTTCGCCGTCGAGGGCGAAGCTGGGGAGCCCATCGCCGTCGTGTGGATCACCGACGAGCCCCTCGATGAGGTGATGCAATGAAAACCATCCTGCTCACCCTCGCCATCGCCCTCGCGAGCATCTCCGTCGGCACCGGCGCCGCCGAGGCCCAGCGCGCCGTGACAGGGGAAGTCTTGGTCATCCTCGCCAAAGAAGAGGACGGCACGGTCGACCCCGCGCTGCGCGCCATCGCAGCCCTCGGCCGGCCCCCCTTCGATGCCTTTTCGTCGATGACGATCCTCTCGCGCCCCACGGTCTCCCTGCGCCTGAACCAGGCGACCACGGTCGAGCTCCCGAACGGTCGGCGCCTCCAGCTCATCCTCCAGCAGGTGATGCCCGATGGCCGCTTTCGGGTCCGGGTCTCGATCAACCGCCCGGAGCAAAACGACTACCTGCCGCTCCTCCAGGTCGTCGCATCACCCGGAGACCCGTTCTTCGTCGCCGGTCAGCGCCACGAAGGCGGGACGCTGGTCATCGGGGTGCGCGTCGGTACGACGCCGCCGGCCGCTCAGGCTGCCCCGCCGACGAAGAACGCCCCGCCGCGCCCCGCGATGAGCCGCTAAGCACCGCCCGGGCGGCCTGGCCTATCGCCTCGAGCTTGATGAGCTCCGCCGCAGGCAGCGGCGGCGATGCACCCACAGCCAAGGCGAGGGCCGTGATCTTCGCCGTGTGCTCCACCACCTCGATGTGCATGAAGGCCGTGTCGAGGTCCCTGGCGAGGACCACCGTGCCGTGGCGCTCGAGGATGAAGGCGTCGTGGTTCGCCGCGTAGGAGAGCACGGCATCGGGCACGTCACTCGTCGTCGGCGAAGCGTAGGGAACGGTCGGCACGCCGCCGAGGGCGAGGACTACCTCGGGGACGACGGGCTCCATCATCGACACCCCCGCCACGGAGAGGGCGACCGTATATGGAGAATGCGCGTGGATGATGGCGTGCACGTCCGGCCGAGCGCGGTAGAGAGCGAGGTGCATCTTCAGCTCGCTCGACGGGCGCTGCATGTCGTCGACGGGGCGACCATCGACCGCTGCCACTTTGACGATCTGGTCGGGCACGATGGCCGCCTTGGGCCCCCCCGACGGCGTCGAGAGCAGGTAGCGCTCGGAGAGCCGGGCCGAGAGATTTCCGTCGATCGGGGCGTTGTGACCACGGTCGTAGAGCGTCCGTGAAAGCTCACAGAGTTTTTGTCGAAGGGCCCGCTCGGACATCAGGTGCACGTCATACATGCAGGAAGGGTGCTAAACCAGGCCCCCGTGCGAAGAGACGACCCCGACGCCTACGAAGTGCCCGGTGCTGCCCCGCTCCCCGCCCCAGCCCGAGACGTGGTCGAGGCCCTCGCGCCGCTGGTGACCGAGGCCCGCCTCGGCCGCATGGAAGCCGTGGTGAATCAACGGTCAGCCAGCCTGGTGGTGGTCCTCGAGGAACTCACCGATCCTCACAACGGGTCCGCGATCATGCGCTCCGCCGACGCCTTCGGGGTCCAGGAGGTGCACGTCATCCCGAGCGAGCACGGCTTCCTCGCCGCCCACCGCATCGCCAAGGGCACTCACCGCTGGCTCGACATCGTGCGCCACCCGTCTCCCGAAGAGTGCGCCAACGAGCTCCACCGGCGCGGGTTCGAGGTCCTCGTCGCCGCCATGGACGGCGAGCTCACCCCCCTCGACCTCGCGGGCCGCGAGAAGGTCGCCGTGGTCTTCGGCAACGAGCACGCGGGGGCCAGCCACGCCATGCGCGGCGCCGCCGACGGCGCCTTCCAGGTGCCCATGGTGGGCTTTGTCGAAAGCCTCAACGTCTCGGTCGCCGCCGCCGTGACCCTCTCCCACGCCTCCCAGGGCCACCGCGGCGACCTGACGCCGGCACGCCGCGAGGCTCTACTCGCACGGTACCTCATGACCTCGGTGCGAGATGCCGAGCGTGTCGTTTGGGAACACGTAGCGAAGAAGACCTGAAGGGCGTGGCCGGGAGCCGCCGAGCGGCGCCGCGCTACATCAGGCAGCGTGGCGTGACGTCGGCGCTCGTGTCGTTGTCGTCGCGGCACTGCTGGAACGTGGGCATCGTCGGGTCAATGAGGATTCGGGCCCGGAAGGTATTGCCCGCGGCCATCACGCCGGCTGGCGCGTCCATCTCGAGAACCTGGACCTGACCCGGAAAGAGGGGGGTCGTCGTACTCATGCGGCCGAGCTCGCGCTCCGTGCCGCCTTCGTCCACATAGAAGCCGACCTCGACGCCGTCGGTGAGGACGGCGGCCCCGAGGTTGCGCACGCTCGCTTTCATCCGGGCAGGCATCGTACAGACAACTTCGAGGGTCACTGTCGCGTCGGGGGCGTCGAAGATGCCCTCGCCCTGGATGTTCTGGCGGAAGTTGTTGAGGAAACCGACGCTCCAGTTCGGGACCTGGTTGACCGGGATGTCCCCGTAGGTGCTCCCCGGAGCGCAGGGGTCGCCGCGGTCGCCGCAAATGTTGCTGACGCTGTAGGCGTGCTGGTTCCAGAGCGAGCGGGTGCCCACCCAACTGTTGTCCGCCGCACGGAAGACCGTCAGCCCGCGGTAGGCGGCGCCCCCGGCGGTCGCCCCGTCCGAGCCGACCCACCCGGGTCGACCAAAGTCGGGGTCGCCGGGAGCTGCAGGGACAGTCCAGTCGGTCCCGTTGAAGAGGCGGTCGCAGCCCCAGCTGGTCGGGCTCGCGCTGTTCGCGATCATCACGATCTCGGCGCTGCCATCGGAGTCGAGGTCGGCGACCAGCGACGCCTCGGTCGCGGTGAACGATGACGTCGGCGTCGCGAAGCGCACCGCCCCGGTCAGGCCGTCGTAGACCCAGAGGAAACACTCGTCGTTGTAGATGACCTCGGCGGCTCCATCCCCTTCGAAGTCGAAGACGGTGCTCCCGGTGACCGACGAGCTGAAGTCGTGGTTCGGCGTCGCCCAGAGCTGCTCGAGGGCGGTGCCATCGGCGTTGACCTGGACCACCTGGTAGTTGTTCCGCCAGGCAACGCCGATCTCGGGCTGACCGTCGCCGTCGAAGTCAGCGACCGTCGGGGGGCCACCGTTGCCAGCGTCGGTCGCGCCGGTCGGTGCGGCGAGGGACGTGACCTCCTCGGTGCCGTCAACTGACGACAGGAGGTACACCCGGCCGTTCGCGATGTGCACGATCTCGGGCTCCGGGTCGGTGTCGAAGTTCGCCGGAGCGCTGAACCCGGTGGGCACGGCGGTCGCGTCCCAGATCACCGTCCCATCCGTGTCGTAGACGGTGCGACCCGCGAGCAGCTCGAGGGCCGGGTCGGCGTCGAGGTCGACGAAGACGCTCAGGGCCTGAGTCACCGCACGCCCGTAGCTCCCGGTGCCTTCCCAAAGGCGCGTGACGGATGCTCCATCGGTGGTGAAGACCGTCCGGCCGTACGCGATCTCCGGATTGCCGTCGTGATCCATGTCGGCGATGGCGATGCCGCCGCCCCAGCCCGTGGCGTTGCTCGAGCCCCAGCCCGGGATCGGCAGGTCGCTCGTCGCGACGGTGGCGCCTTCGTGGTCGACGATCACGATGGACCCCTCGCCGGACACCGTCACGATCTCCATGTCTCCGTCGTGATCGAGGTCACCGATCGCGACGCTCAGGCCGGCGAAGCCCATCGAGCTCGCCTCGGGCCGACGGCTCGACCACATTTCTGCCCCCGTGAGTCCGTCGAGGACCCGGAGCACGCCGGTCTTACAGGAGTCGGCGAATCCGCCACAGGAACAGCAGGTGCCTTGGGAGTTGCCCGAGACGAAGATGATGTTGGGGGGGTCGAACTCGTCGACCACTCCATCGCAGTTGGTATCCGTGAGGCGACCGACAGTCGGCGTCGCCCAGACGTCGATGCTGTTGGTGAACTCCCGGACAGTCGTCGCGTCCCAGGCCCATTGGGGTACCGCGTCGAGAGCGCCAACGGGCGGACGGAACTCGCAGTCGCGGATGCAGGTCTCTCCGGGCACGGGGTCTCCGACGCAGCGCTCCGGCAAGGCGACGCAGCGCCCGGCGGCGGGGGCGTCACCGAGGCAGATGGCCGCGCCCGCATCAATCGGCATGCCGCCGTCCATGGCCAGGGGATCGCCGAGGGAGGGCTCGCAGTACTCGCCGTCGGCGCAGTCCTCGGAGCTTCGGCAAACGTCGCCGGGCACGACGCACGCATTCGCGAAACAGGTCTCGGCGCTGGCGCAGCACGAGGTCCCGCAGACCTGGTCCGCGCTCGCACAGCAAGCGCCGTCGACACAGACCGCCTCCCCCAGACATTGCTCGTCCGTCGTGCATGGGGGCATGCCCGAATCCATCGAGGTCGAGTCCATTCCCGCGTCCCCGGGCATCGGCCCCGAGTCCGTCCTCGGCACGCACACGCCGTCCAGACACGCCTCGCCATCCGCGCAATCGGCCCCACTCGAGCACACGGTGCTGGGCGTCCCGCTGCAGTCGCAGCCGACTGCCAGGAACGAGAAGGTGAGGAAAAGGACCAGATAGAGCGGGAGCCGAGCGCGTCGATGAAGCATGGGACCACCGTACTGGATCCTCGCCCCGGCGAGGAGCCCACTCGGGGCCCCTGGGAGGCTTCGGGGAGGAAATAGGCCGCCCAGCCCGCGCGTTTCCAGAGGTGCGACGGCGCATTTGCGCGAAAGATCGGCCGTCAGTAAGGTTTCGGCGCGACCGCCGCGAGCGAGACCCTGAAACCCAGCAGAATGAGCCAAGCCCGTTCGAAGAAGAGCCCTCCGCGCCGAACCGCGGGCGCCGGTCGGACGACGCGTGGCAAGAAGGCCCAGAAGAGTGCACGGAGCCGCCTGCTCACCTGGCTGCGCGGCCTATTCATCTTCGCCCTCGTCACCGCTGCCCTCGGCGCCGCCGCCATCGCCGCCGTGCTCTGGCACTACGGCCGCGACCTGCCCACGACGGACCTGCTCGCGAGCTACGAACCGCCGCAGACGACCCGCGTCGTCGACCGCAACGGGGAACTCCTCGGCGAGGTCTTCGTCGAGCGGCGAACCATCGTCCCGATGGAGCGCATCCCCCGCGAGCTCGTGCTCTCGGTCCTCGCCGCCGAGGATGCCGACTTTTACCTGCACGAGGGTCTCGACTACCCGGGGCTCGTCCGGGCTGTCGTCCGCGCCATCGTCACCGGGAGGCGCCCCCGAGGGACCAGCACCATCACCCAGCAGCTGGTCAAGCTCTTGCTGCTCTCCCCGGAGCAGACCTTGGGCCGGAAGATCCGTGAGCTGATCCTCGCCCGGCGCATCGAGGAGGAGCTCGAAAAGGACGAGATCCTTCACCTCTATCTGAACCACATCAACTACGGCCATGGCCGCTACGGTGTCCAGGAGGCGTCGCTCTTCTACTTCGACGAAGACGTCGAGAACCTCACCTTGGCTCAGGCATCGCTGATCGCGGGATTGCCCCAGGCGCCGACCCACCTCTCACCACGAAACCACCCCGAGGCCGCCCGGCGGAGGCAACGCTTCATCCTCGAACAGCTCGAGCGCAAGCGCGAGGAACATTGGCCGGACCTCTCGATGGCCCAGATCGAGGCCGCCCGACAGGCCCCGATGGTGCTCGCCCCGAGGCCCGAAGCGAGCCCCAACGCGCCGGAGGTTCTGGTCCTCGCTCGGCGCACGCTCCGGGACCTCGTGGGCGAAGAGGCCTATAACCGCGGCGGGTTCACGATTCACACGACGATCGACCTCGAGCTCCAGGTGTCGGCCCGGGAAGCCCTGCGCCGGAACCTCGAGGCCCTCGACGAACGCCACGACTACCGCGGTCCCCTCACCCAGCCGCGGCGCCGGCGCAATCGCCAGGTCCCCGCGAACGAAGAGCTGCGCCCGGGACGGAGCTATAGGGCGTTGGTCGTCGGCGCAGACGACGAAGCGGGGCGCATTCTCCTCGACGTCGGGGGCATCCCTGGCCAGGCGGAGCTCCCCGGGCGTTACAATCCAGAGGACCTGACGCCGAGCAGCTTCTACGAAGAGGGGGCGGTGGCCCGGGTCTCCCTGCTGCGGCCGCGGGATCCCGAAGAAGCCGACGATCGTGCAGAGATGCGCCTCGAGCTCGGCCCCCAGGGGGCGGTGGTGGTGGTCGAACCCCGGAGCCGCGACATCCTCGCCCTCGTCGGCGGCTACGAGCGCATCGCCGGCTTCGACCGAACGCACGCGATGCGCCAACCGGGCAGCACCTTCAAGCCACTGGTCTACGGCCTCGGTCTCAGGTCTCGGCACTTCACCCCGGCATCCATCGTGATCGACGCGCCGGCGGTCTACGACCAATGGAAGCCGCAGAACTACGAGACCTGGAACTACACCGGTCAGATTCGACTCCGGGATGCCATGGCGCGCTCGATCAACGTCGTCGCCATCCGGGTGATCGAAGACGTCTCCCCGCCTGCGGTCGTCGGCTTTGCCCGCGAGCTCGGCATCACCTCGGACCTCGACGCGAGCCTCGCCCTCGCCCTCGGGGTGAGCGAGGTCACGCCCCTCGAGCTGACGAACGCCTACGCGACATTTGCCGCGGGGGGCAGGTGGTCGGCACCTCGACTCATCTCGCGCATCGAGGGGCCGAATGGCGAAGAGGTCGCTCTCCCGCGCGCCGAACCGGCCCGGGACGTGATGACGGCCGCCGAGGCCTACATGATCACGAGCATGCTCACCAGCGTGGTGCAGTATGGGACGGCCCGCGCCGCGCGCCGTCTCGGGCGCCCCGCCGCGGGCAAGACGGGGACCAGCAACGAGGCACGGGACGCGTGGTTCGTCGGCTTCACGCCGACCACCGTCGCGGGGGTGTGGGTCGGCTTCGACGACAACCGACCCCTCGGTAGACGCGAGAGCGGCGGCCGAGCTGCGCTGCCGGTCTGGGTGGACGTGATCGAGGCGCGAGAGCAGGGACACCCCGAGGTCGACTTCCCGATGCCGAGCGGCATCGTCACAGCGCGCATCGACCCGACCACGGGTCTCTTGGCGTACGAGGGCCAGGAGGACGCGATCGACGAGGTCTTCCTCGACGGCACCGCCCCGACCGAAGTAGCCCGGCCCCCCGATGTCATCGCCCCGGACGCGTTTCTGATGGAGCAGATGGGAGGATTTGCCCCGAGCGAAAGCGAGACCGCTGTTCCGCCAGTCGGTGACGGCCCGCCCGCTTCTCCCGCTCCTTCCGCGCAGGCGCCTTCGCCGGGGGCAACCGTGCCGTGAAGGGGGTCCGGGTACAGGTCGTCGTGGGCACCCTCCTCGCTGCCCTCGCTCCGGTGCTGCTCGCGGGCTACTTCGCTCGAACCACCCTCGAGGACCGCGGCCACGCGGCCCACGTCGAGGACATGGATCGCGCCGTCGCCGCCGCGTCGCGGCGCGTGCACGAGCGCATCGACGGAGACCGCCAGGCCCTACGGCAGCTCTGCGAGCGCGATTTCGTCGTGGACCGGCTCCTCGTCGACCTCGCCGCAGGCCGCTTCGATGCCTCGCGACAGCACGAACTCGTCGAGCTGCTGCCGCAGCTCATGGACTCGATGCGGCTCGACGTGCTCTTCCTCCTCGACGCCCGGAGTGACCGCCGCGGCGTCATCCTCGCCGCGGGCCATCATCCGGAGCGCGCCGGGGCCCGCGACGACGACCTCGCAGAAGACGGGGAGCGGGCCGGCGAGCGCCCGTTCCTCCGCGACGTGCGCGTGCCGGAGGACGGCGGCTCTCGAAATGGCGAGGCCCTCTTGGGCGCGTGCCTCGTCGAGCGCGGAGAAGCGCGCATTCAGATCGTCGGGGGACGCCTGCTCGGCGGCGAGTACGTCTCCGACTTGGCGAGCGGCGCGGCGCACGTCGATCTGGTGCTCACCGAGACTTCCCCCGGCGCCGAAACGGACGGCAAGGAGCGCGAGGTGCACCGGTTCGACGGGGCGAATGGCGAAGCCGCTGCCTATCTCGTCGCCCTCCTCGACGACTCGGAGCTCGCGGCCCAACGCGCGGAGCTCGACCGCGGCCTCATCGTCGCCGGCGGCCTCGGCGTGTTTCTCGCGTTGCTCATCAGCGTGCTCTCGACCCTGTGGCTCTCGAAACCCCTCATCGAGCTCGAAGACGCGACGCGCCGGGTCGGCGCCGGGGACCTCGACGCAACCGTCACCGTTCGCCCCGGGGGGGAGGTCGGGAAGGCCATCGGCGCCTTCAACGACATGACCCGCGAACTCCGGCGTACCCAGCGCAAGCTCCTCCGTGCCGAGCGCATAGCCGCCTGGCGAGACATCGCCCGCCGCATCGCCCACGAGATCAAGAACCCCCTGAGCCCGATCCAAATCTCCATCGAGACGATGCGCAAGACCTACAAGAAGGACCACCCGGACTTCCCGGAGATCTTCGAAGAGTCGACCCTGACGGTCCTCGAGGAGGTAGAACGGCTACGACGCATCGTCACGGAGTTCAGCCAGTTCGCGCGCATGCCGCGGCCGCGTTCGGACGTCCTCGACGTGGGCGAAATCGTGTCCCACGTAGCCCAACTCCATCAATACGACGACGTGAGCGTCACCGTCGAAACGAATGGCCCCCCGGCGCCCATCCGTGGTGACCGCGATCAACTCACCCAGGTCCTCGAGAACCTCGTCAAGAACGCCATCGAGGCTACGCGCACTTCTCACCCCGACGGCGACGGGGCGGTCCTGGTGATCGTCGAGCCGTTTGCCCGGGGCGTCGTCCTGCGCATTCAGGATGGGGGACCGGGCATCCCCGAAGCGGACCGCCTGCGAATCTTCGAGCCCTACTACACCACCAAGGCCGGGGGCACGGGCCTCGGCCTCGCCATCGTGCATCGCATCGTCGACGACCACGGAGGCTCGGTCGAAATCCACGACGCGCCGTCGGGGGGAGCCGAGTTTCGCATTCAACTCCCCGAAGAGGGCCCTCCCCCGGAGGCCTCCGCCTCAGTGACCGGGGCCGCCGCACCGCTGATTCAGCAGCGCTAAACGGGGTTTAGTTTTCTGGACCGAGGCGTGTCGTTGGGGCGAGGACGTTGACCTCGGCGCCCGGTGGCAGGTCCGTGCGAAGCACGACGTTGGCGTCCCCGGCATGGCCCCCTTCGTCGAGAACCACCCGGGTCACGACGAGGTCGTCCCCTTCACGGACGACCTCGAGGCGTGACCCCTGAGCGACCCAGAAGCATTGGGCCCGAAGCAGGGCGCCATCACCGGCGTTGAGGTGAGAGCAGACCCCTGGGTAGGTTCCGAGATCGCTCGTGCGTCGGCCCCGCGCCTGGTCGATATCGACGAGAAGCACCCGCGTCGACGGCGTGCCCAGAGCCTCATCCTCGGGCCCTTCAACAAAACGAAGGGCAACAGTCACCGAAGGCGCGCCCGGGGCCTCGTCCGCCCTCGCGGGGGGCTGCCCGGCGTACGCCGCACCACACCCGGAAAGAGACAAGAGCAGCAGCGACCACGCATGCATGGGTGGGTAAGACCGACCGGCGAGACCGTCAGGGGGTGGCGGAGGCGATGGATACGCGGCGGAGGGCCACGTCGTAGGCGAGACTCGGGGTCATCCCCCGAGTGATGTGGCGCAGAGCGTTGCGATGCATTTCGAGCATGGCGTAATCACGAAAATCGCAGCGATGTCGGGGGAGTGGCGTGACCGCACCGTTTTCCGTCGTGCCGAGATATCGGCCGCACCTGGAGTGGGCGAGCTCGGCGGTCGCGAGGGCGTCGTCGAGGCGCCCGGTGGCCTCGTAGGCCTGGGCCAGACGATGAGTCACGGTGGGGTCCTGGAGGACTCGGGGCTCCCCGGCGTTGAGGATGGCGATGGCCAGGCCCGGGCGATCGAGTTCGAGGTACCGGCTCGCCAGGTGGCGGGCCATGAGCACATCCCCTCGATCTCGGGCGAACTCATCCTCGAGCATCGCCAATTCGCGGGTCGCTTCACTCTCGGGGTCGAGGGCAGCCACCGGATTGGACGGCGAGAGGG
>JAFDCW010000659.1 GCA_019312705.1 Deltaproteobacteria bacterium | reverse complement strand
GCTCGCGATGGCGGTGCAACTGGCGATCCCATTGCTTCTGGGGCCGGTCTTGCCCGCCGGGGCCGCGGCCCAGGGCAGGGTCACGGTGCGTTCAGGGGATGCCCTCAGCCTGCTCGCCGAACGCTTTGGGGTCAGCGTCTCGGACCTCCGCGCCTGGAACGAGCTCGAAGGAGACGAGATTCAGGTCGGCCAGGAGCTCGTCGTCGTCGAGGCCGCCGGGGCCGCCGGTGCCGCTGCCGGTTCGGAAGACGCCTCTGCCTCTTCGAGCCCCGTCTATGAGGTCAGCGCCGGGGACAATCTGAGCGGCATCGCTCAACGCTTCGAGGTGAGCATCGACGAAATCCTCGCGTGGAACGACGGCCTCCGTGCCGATGCCATTCGGGTCGGTCAGCGCCTCGTCATCGGCACGCCGCGCCATCGCATCGAGCATCGCGTGCGCAGCGGTGAGTCCCTGAGCCGAATCGCCGCACGCTACGAGGTCAGCGTTCGTGATCTCCGTCGTTGGAACCGTGCCCTCGGACGGCGCATGCTGCGCACGGATGACACGGTCATTCTCTGGTCGGAACGGCCCGAGAGCCGCTCCGAGTCGGTTGGCGTGCCTCACGGCGGGCGCCTCATCCACGGCGAGAGGCTTCCGCGCCACTCAGGCTATGTCATCCGAGACCGGGACAGCGCCTATGGGACCCGGGAAACCAACGACGCGATCGTCGAGGCCTTCGACGTCGTCGCCGCGAGCCACCGGCGCGCCCCGAAGCTCCGGGTGCACGACCTCAGCGCCCAACGGGGAGGGCGGATGTCCGGGCACCGCAGCCATCAGAACGGCCGCGACGCGGACATCAGCTACTTTCACCGGCGAGGCTGCCCCGCTGACGGGTGCGGTTTCCGACGTTTGTCCCCGAACGACCTCGACGCCGAGCGCACCTGGACCCTGCTGCATGCGTGGCTCGTGAAGGACCAGGCTCACGCGATCTTCGTCGACTACTCGTTGCAGCGTCCGCTTTACCAGGAGGCGCGGCGTCAGGGCGCGACGCGGGAGGAGCTTCACCGCTGGTTTCAGTTCCCCCGGGGCGTCGGTTTCCCCCTGGGCGTGATTCGACACTTCCCCCAGCATCGCGACCACCTGCACGTGCGCTTCCGCTGCGCCGAAGGCGACGAAGAATGTCGCTGAATTGGCGTCGCCCTGTCACCTTCTTGGGACCTACCGCGTGACGCGACCGAAGACGACCGGAGTCACCACGACGCCGCGGCTGTTCATTCCGAACCAGCCGTAGGAGTCCACCTGGCCGTCACCGTCGGTCATGAAGAGCAACGTCCCGTGGCCATAGCCCCCGGGGCCGCCTCGGGTCCGAGTGTCGTCCTGGTGCGGCAACGACGTCGCGTCGACGATGCGCATCGTATAGGCCCCGTCCCACTGGGGAACTGGACGAGCGCGTTCGAGCACGAAGCCGACGTGGCCGGTGATTCGGTTTCCCCATTCTGGAGGACGGCGCCATGCGAAGACGTCCCCGGGGCGAGCTTCTTCGACGTGGGCGAGGCGTCGCCATCCTCGGCGGGCCTGGTCCGTGGGAGACCGCGCGATGATGTCGTGAAAGCTCCGGGCCACGGGTCGCTCGCGGTGGATCGCCGACAGGGCTCTGGGGGCGGCGCGTTCGAGGATCCACGCGGCCATGCCCGAGCAGTCCCAGGCATAGAGCCCGCGGCGCTCGCGGACGACGGTGCGGTGCTGGTAGCGTGTGGTCGACAGCTTGCCTTCGATGCGGGCGAGGGTCTCGAGGACGCGCTCGGCACCGCGGCTTTCGGGCGCGCCGGGCCCGGGGGGCAGGACCCGCCAGGCCGCCGGCTGGGGAGCCGGCCCGACAGCCCAAGTCGGCGAGTCGTCCTTGGCCGTGACCTGCTGTGCGTGGGTCGGGGCCGGCGAGCGGGAGGCGTCGGCGCTCACGAGGGCCGTGACGAGGAATAGCCCGGCGAAGACGCCGAGGGTCACCGGGAACAAATGGCGCATCGCCCTCCTTAGTACGTCTCAGGGCCCCAAATGTTCCATGGACCGTGCCCGTGACGGTTCTCCCTCGAATGAGTAGGCTCCGTCGCATGCACGACGAGGGCGAACAGCTTGCGGCGCTTTCGGCCGCGCTCGGGCACGAATTCCGTGATCTCGGGCTCTTACGAGACGCCGTGACCCACAAGTCACTGGCCCACGAGCGTCCTCGCCTCGCCCCCCGGGACAACGAACGCCTCGAGTTTCTCGGGGACTCCATCGTTGGCCTCATCGCCTCGGCCGTTCTCTACGAGCATTTTCCCGATGCCCCCGAGGGAGAGCTGACTCGCCGCCGGGCCGACCTGGTGTGTGAGGCGGGGCTCACGGCGATAGCCCGGGCCCTTCGCCTCGGCGCCGCCCTGCGCCTCGGACGCGGCGAAGAGAGCTCCGGGGGCCGAAACAAGTCTCGCCTGCTCTCGAGCGCTGTCGAGGCGTGCCTCGCGGCGGTCTATCTGGACGGTGGCCTCGAGGCTGCCATGACGGTCGGGCGCCACCTGCTCTCCCCTCACCTCGACGACGAGCGCCCCGGGGCGAGCGACTACAAGAGCCGGGTGCAGGAGATGGTGCAGGGGCAGGCGCGGCCGACGCCGGTCTATCGGGTTGTCGCGACCGAGGGGCCAGACCACGACCGGCGCTTCACTGTCGACATCATCGTCGGAGACGAGACCCTCGGCCGCGGCGTAGGCCGGTCCAAGACCGAGGCCGAGCAAGCAGCCGCCGCTGAGGCGATAGAGCACCTCGTCGATGGCGAGGCGGCTCCTTGAGGCCTGCCCACGAGGGTCTGGCGGGGCGGCTTCGATTTCGTCGAAGGGGAATCGTCGCGGCTCTCCTCATCGGCGGTGTGTATTTCGTAGCGGCGTCACCCCAGGCGACCGCCTCGGCCCCCGACGAGTCTCAAGGGGCGCAGGTCCTCATCGGAAGCCGGCGTGCCGCCGGTGGGTTTTCGGCCCGGCGAAGGCTGCGGAGCCGCCGGGCGATCGGTGTCCTCCATCGATCCTGGCACGAGCCGCCCGGCCATGGCGCGCTACAGGTGTGGTCGGCGATCGACCCGAAGCCCCTGAACCTCGTCCCGGCCCACGGTGACGGGGGAGCGAGCACGGCGGAACGAGCCATGCTCACGCCAGACACCGCCCACGGGGGGTGGGACCGGGAGGACCTTGGCCTGGCGGCGCGAGTCTTCGCCGTGACGGGAGGGGGGGCGTGCGCGGTTACGCCACGACTGCTCGACGTCATCTATCGCGCGACCCTCGAGTTTCGCGCCCCCTACGTGAACGTCGTCAGCGGCTGCCGCCCGGGCGATTCCTCGAGCCGCCACGCCCACGGCATGGCCGTCGACATCGCGTTCCCGGGCACGGACGATCTCGACCTCGCTCGTTTCGTCGGCACCCTGGGATTCGTGGGCATTGGGTACTACCCG
>JAFDCW010000072.1 GCA_019312705.1 Deltaproteobacteria bacterium | reverse complement strand
CGCAGGGATCGCGGCTGCAGCGGGAGACAACATTGTGGGTACAGCCGGGGGCGGCACCGCACCGGAAGAAGACTTCGATCGCTGCTTGGGCAACTCCTTTGCCGCCCCGGTCGTCGCCGGAGCTGCGGCATTGGTTCTCGCGAACACCCCAACGCTCACGGCGGCCGAGGTGAGAACCAGGATTCTTGACAATGCCGAAGAGCTTCCGCGGCTCGAATATGGGGTGAATCGTGGTCGGGTTCTCGATGTCGCCGCCGCCGTAGGACCCTAGTGTGCGGCGGCGTGGGTCGTCCGAATCCGCGGCGTTCCTGGTCGCCGTTTTCGCGTTGCTCGGGTGCTACGAGTCTCACTCCGAGGACCGATTTGGGACCGAGTGCCCAGGAGTTCCTCCACCCGGTCCGGGCGTGGAGTCCGTGCTTGGTCTGAATGGGGTTGGTCTCGCGGCGGGGGGATGTGGTCGCTTCTACGCGTCAGTTGCATCTGGAGATCGGCCCGGCCTGCACGCCTACAGCCCCGCTACGGACACATGGAGTCGCATTTCCGAACGCGTGGGTGACGTACACGTGGATGGTACGGGCTCGGTGCACGTCGTTTGGGCGGAGGCTGGTCATCTTTTTCACTCGCTTGAGCCTCGCGGGTCTCCCACCGGACTCGGGCCCGTTGATTCGTGGATCGGAGCCTCGGCGCCAGGCCATGGATGGATTGCTCTGGCTTGGACTGCAGATGCCACAGGCAGTCCCATATGGTTTGCTCGGATGCACGCCGGTGGTGCGGTGGATGGTCCCATCGCGCTGGACCCGCCCGGGCGTGCCACCGCTCCCCAGTTGTGCGTGACGCATTCTGGAAAAGTCGTGGTTGCGTTTTGGAGCGACGGGGGCGGACAGGCGGAGATTTGGGCGGGTGTGTCCCCAGCAGAGACGCTCGCTTTCGAATTCGTGAATTTGGACCAAGGTAGAGCCGCGGATGGCGCTCCTTCCTCTGATCGCGTTGTCGGACACGACATCGCTTGCGGCGAGGACGGGGCCTTTGAAGTCATGACGGATGGGCTCCGGTTGCGGACAGCATTCCTCCGTACAGACGGAATGTGGCGCCCTGGCGAGTCCGCCGATTTCGGAGAACTTCCGCATCGTCCCCGTGCGCAGGTGAGTGGCGAACGAGTCTTGGTGACCTGGAGTCTCCGGCCGCCGTGGGCGCCGACCACTCGCTACACGATGTTCGACCAAGAAGGTCGTCGGCGCGGAACCAGTCGGCGGATGGGTTCGCGTACATTCGCCCACCCCGAGACGGTTGGAGGAGGGTCGAGGGTTGCTTCCTGCGCCCTCCATTCGGGATTTTCCGTCGTTACGCACGGGGGGATCCACGCGATCTCACCCAGTGGGACATCTCGCGTGTTGCGCCCGCTGACCGTCTCAGACCACACCGCTCTGGCTACTTGCAGCAGCTTTGATGACGTAGTTGTCTTGGCTGGGGGAGGGATCTCTGCCTATCTGCCCTGAGACGATGTGCGAGCCCTGAGTCGTTTCGTCGCGGGGACTCCGCAAGAACGTCGCAGACGCCGTCCTCCGGGAACCTTCGCACGCCGGGAGTGTCCGAAAATCCGGAAATGAGTTACTCCCCAGCTGTCGTGCGGTCCCGAGGAAGGTCGAAACAGTTCGCCGGAAGCGTCCTTCGGCGCCGGCGCCTGGACCGAGCCCGGGAAGCGTCGGAGTCCGCGGGCGAGGATGCGTTCTACGTACAGCCCGTCGGGGAGGCCCCGGCGGCTAGTGGTTCGTCGGGGCCCGACCTCCTGCACCAGACCCCGCTCCCCTGGGGCGACCTCTCCGGCGCCGCCGAGTTGGTGCGATTTGCTTACGAGGGTGGCGATTGCGCGGGCGTCTTCGATACGTTGATCGACGCGACGCCCCTCGCCCCGTCGAGCTTCGACTCGCCCTCCTTCGCCCCACAGCTCTATCTCGACGACCTCTTGCGCCACTGCTTTCAGGTCGAGGTCGACGGCCGTGCCTACGACACCAGTGCCGAGCTCCTGGGCCGAATCCTCGCGGCGCCGCCGACCGACGCCGGTGCCGCCACGGCGCGGCAAGCGGTATTCGCCGACCTCTCGGCGCGCCCCGAGCTCCGGCGCAACCTCGAACGACTCTACGCCGCTGTCCGCCGCCTCCGGGGGGCCCTCGAAGCGGGGCGCATCGAGGAGCCGAACCAGATCCGCCGCAAGCTCACCGTCCTCGAGGCACTCAAGGAGTGCATCGACGCCCTCGCCGACGGCTTCGCCGACACCGAGACCCTCCTCGGCCGCTTACGCACGATGGGCGCTGACATGCAGGAGGGCGAGCCCTACGCCCGCCTCGAGGAGCTGCTCGAGTTCGAAGGCAACATGGCCACCGTGGATATCCGCCTGCGCCTCGGTGCTGACGGGGTGATGCGCGGCTTTGCCATCACGAAGATCCAAGAGAACACGGCGAACGCGCTGCTTCCGGGGCCGGTCGTTCGCTTCTTCCAGCGCATCGCGTCGCTCTTCCGCGGCTATCGCTTCGGGGAGAACCAGGTGGTCGTCCGGCTCCTCGACGTCGTCTTCGGGCCCCACGTCGAGGCCGTGGTGACTTGCCTCGCTCTCTCCGGCCCCCTCGAGTTTTACCTCGCCGGCCTCGCGTTCCGAGACTACTTCGAGAACAAGGGCCTTCCCGTCTGCCTCCCGGAGCTCGTGGATGCGAGCGACCCAGGCGGTGCTCCGACGCCGCCGCGCATCCTCGAGGGCATCTTCAACCCCTTGCTCTTTCTCCAGGACATCGTCCCCGTGCCCTGCGACGTCCCGGTCCCCTCCCACGACGCCCTCGTCGTGGTGACGGGCCCGAACTCCGGCGGCAAGACCCGGCTCCTCCAGGCGATCGCCTTGGTCCAGTGCCTCGGTCAGGTGGGAATGTTCGTGCCCGCCGCCCGAGCCCGGCTCATTCGGGCCCCCGGGCTCTTTGTCTCTCTCGTCATCGAGCAGGACGCCGCTCAGAAAGAGGGGCGCCTCGGGACCGAGCTCATGCGCATCCGGCACCTCTTCGAGGAGCTCGAACCCGGCGCCCTCGCCATCCTCGATGAGCTCTGCTCGGGCACCAACCCGCTGGAGGGCGAAGAGATCTTCGAGATGGTCGTCTCGTTGCTCCCGCGGCTCCGGCCTCAGGTCTTCATCAGCACGCACTTCCTCGGCCTCGCGGCGCGCCTCGAAGCCGCGCCGCCCGTCGAGGCCCTGGCCTTCCTCGAGGTCGAGCTCGACGACGATGAGCGGCCGACCTTCGGGTTCATCCCCGGCGTCGCCAAGACGAGCCTCGCCCACAAGGTCGCGGCGCGCCTCGGGGTGACGCGCGAAGAACTCGAAGCTCTCGTCGACGACAAGGCTCCCAGAAGCACGAACGGCGACTGAGCTTTCGCTCGTCGCCGAACGCATCGTCGCCCAATGAAAGGCGCCTCAGGCGCTCATTTCGTCCGGAAGACGATCATCCCGTGAGTCAGGTCGTAGGGCGAAAGCGCCACCGTGACCCGGTCCCCGAGGAGAACGCGAATGCGGAACTTCCGCATGCGTCCACAGAGCTGTGCGCGAACCGCTCCGCCGGTGTCGAGTTCGATCTCGAACTGACCCCCAGCGAACACCTGGTTCACGAGTCCTTCGACCTTTACGTGGTCGCTCCGGTCGTCACTCGGCCCATCAAACCTGTTGTTGCGCCTGCGCCGACCACCGCCGCGTCTTCTCGCCAAAACAAAAACCTCGTAATCTGAGTTGAATTACCGGACGTCACTCGGGTGCCGTCAGGGAATATGTAGTCCCTCGGAACGGATAAGGAAGGCTCCGAGGGCCGCACATCTAGCCCGTTCGCCCACGATAGACAACGTGTGAACGACGAAAATCACCGTCGCGTCGCGCCGGGGTGCAGATTCCGCTCTCAGAAGCGCCTCAGTCGGCGCCGGGGCGACCGTGACACTTCTTGTATTTCTTGCCTGAACCGCAAGGGCAGGGCTCGTTTCGGCCCACTTTTTCCGAGCGAACGGGCTCTTTTACTACGATTTCACCGTCGTGGAAGTGCCAGTCGCCGTCCCGGCGAACGAACTCCGAGCGCTCGTGGTGGGTCTGGGTCCGATCTCGCTCGTCCGAGAAGGTCACGACGAATTCGACGATTCCCTCGTCATCGTCTTTGCCACCGGCCTCTGTTTCGAGGATCTCGAGGCCCAGCCAGTCGTTGCCCTCGGCCCACCGTCGGGTGGCCTTGACGTCGAGTTCGTCCCGGGTTTCGGGGTCGTGGGTGTCGATGACGAACTCGGTCTTGTTCGTCGCGTAGGCCGCGTAGCGAGCGCGCATCAACGCCTCGGCGGTCGCTGCTTTGGCCTCTCCAGCAATGATCGGGCCGCAGCACTCATCAAGCACTTTGTCGCTTCCACAGGGGCATTCCATGGCGCGGATGGTGGACCGTTCTTCCAATCAGGACAACGTCAGATCTGCGTTGGTGGTAGCATTTCGGCGTGAGCCTCTGCGCACGACGCCCGCGGCCCTGGGACCCCGTGAGAATCATCCGTGCCCAGTAGCCCGCCCGGTGCCATGATTGGTGCGATGTCTCAGGCACTCGTGAGCGAAAGCGGTCGGCTCGTGTTGGACCTTCACGGAGCTCTCTCCGAGATCGACGCGGGCCGTTGGCGCGCCGGGATGGCCGAAGAAGCCAGGCTGAAAATCGACGCCATCAACGAGCGCCTCACGGCCCTCGTCGAGGCGCGCTGGCCCGAGCAGACCGAAGCGCTCCGGGAGCGCCTCGCGATGCTTCGGGACCGCCTCGCCCGGGAGCTCCCGGACCCGAGCGGCACCGCGGCGCGCATGAGCCGTCCCTGGGTTGCCTACCGGAGCGCTGTGACCCCCGCCTACGAGGCACTTTCTCGCAAGCTCCGGGAGCACCAAATCCACGTACCGACGCTGCGCCCGAGCAATCACATCCGCAGCGTCGTCCATGTCGGCAATGCGGTCCTCTGCATCGCTATCCTCTACTTCATTCCCCACCCGGCGTGGGTCCTCGCGGTCACCATCCCGGCCTTCATCTGGGCCTGGACGGTCGAGGTGATGCGGCGGACGCGCCCCGAGATGAACAAGAAGGTGATGCGCTTCTTCGGGCCCGTCGCCCACCACTACGAGCACCATCGCATCAACTCGGCCACCTGGTACGTGACGACGATTCTCCTGCTCTCCTTCACCATGTCGCCGCTCATCTGTGCCATCGCCCTCGCGGTCCTCGGTGTCGGTGACCCCGCCGCGGGTTTCGTCGGGCGCAGGTGGGGCCGTATGAAGATCATGCACGGCCGCACCCTCGAGGGGGCCCTGGCTTTCGTTTTCGCAGCCACACCGGCCGCGATGCTCGCCGCCTACCTATTCGCTCCCGGGCTCCCCATCCTGACGGCCTTCGCCCTCGCGTTGTCCGCGGCTGCGGCCGGTGCCGTCGCCGAAATGGTCAGCCTGCGCGTCGACGACAACCTCAGCATCGGCGTCATCAGCGCCGCCGCAGTCGCGCTGATGTCGCTCGCGCTCAGCGTTCCCCTCTGAGCCGCTGGTGACGCGTTAGGCGGTGTCTTCGCGGTAGGGCGCGAGGGCCTCCCGGAAGGTCTCGCTCCAGGGAGTGGGCTTGTAGGTCTCGGGGTGCACTCGGACGATGGTGCGCGTGCCCGTCGCGTACTCGGTGTCTTCGTCGAGGGGCAAGCATCGAAGACCGAAGGTGAGGCTGGTCGTGCCGAGGCGATGGACCCAGACCCGCACCCTCACCTCGCCGACGCCGCGGATCGGCGCGAGGTAATCGACGTGGTTGGCTCGAACGAGATGGAAGCGATCCGAATTGCTCTGCACATCGAGGGGGCCGCTCCAGCCGAGGTGCCGCCAGAATGACCCAATGGTGCGCTCGAAGAGCAGCACGTACCGGGCGTTGTGCAGGATGTGGAACGCGTCGAGGTCGTCGAAATAGATGCGGTGAACGGCTTCGTGAAATCGCATCGGGCTCTACTCGGCTGGGGCGTCTTGGGTTTCTTCGGAGTCATCCGGAGCCGCCTCGGGGGGCTGTCCCGGAGCCGCCTCTTCGGTCGGGGGCGGCGTCACGATCACCTGGGTGCGAGTGCTCATCGCGAGGGTCTGGCCACCGCTGCCGCGCGCCTCCAGCATCGAGTTGAAATCGATTTCGGCGTGGGGGACGAGGCGGGTGAGGGAGACGTCGGCGGTTCCCCGACCGTCGCCTTCGAAGATCTGAATCATCGCCTCCATGCCCCGGGGGAGCTCCCTGAGGGGCTGGGGCTCGGCGGTCTGGGTCACGACGATCTCGAGCTTCAGATCGTCCCCGTCGCGCTCGAGGAGCTTGTAGACGACGACCTGTTGGACGACGTAGGCGGTGAGGTCGAGGGTTTCGCGGACCGTCCAAACGGCACCGGGACCGACCGCTTCTTCGGGGAACGGGATGAGCTCGAGGGAGTCGAAGATGTTGCCGATCATCGTGGCGGTCCGCGGGGGAACGCTCCGGGGAACATCGAAGTGCTCATCCCGGGTGATGCCACGCTCATCCACGACGACGTATCCGTCGATCTGGTGCAAGGCGTCGAGTTCGCTCTCGACGTGGTCGGGGTGGGAGCCTTGCTCCTGCCGGATGAGTTCGACCTCGTAGCGGATGTGGTGGCCGATTTGCTCTACGGGTCCGGACTCGATGGTGAAGAAGACCGGCGCCCCTCCTTCGATCCGCGTCGGGTCTCCGAGGCCGGCCTGAACACCGATCCGGAGGCCGAGGATGGCCAACTCCTGATCGCCCTCCTCGATCCGGTAGCGCAGCTCTTCCCGGGGCTCTTCACCAGTTTCGAGCAGGCGCACGTCGAGGGCGACGAATTGTGTGCGCCGTTCCCGTCCGGTCCGGCTCCGGGTGTCCTCGGTTTCGACGTATTCGGGGCCGCCGCAGGCCACGGAAGGGGCCGCCAGGGCCAAAAGGAGCGGTAGAACGGTGAAGGCTCGCATGGCGCGGCATCATGGGCGCGGTCCCCGGGCCCGTCAACGAAAGGGGTCCATCCCATCCCGGCTCAGAGTCCGCGGGCAAAGCCCTGAATCATCGGGTATAAAGGATGTTCTGTCGGTAGGTCGCGAGGCGGCCGGAGGAATGATTGAAGATGAGAAGCTTAGGCTGCCTAGGATTTGTTGCGTTGCTCTTCCTCGGTGTCGGCTGTGCCGACAGCGGGAGCCCTCCTCCACCGCTCGATAGCGGGACCGTCCGCGATACCGGGCGGCCTCCGACGGACGGGGGTGGCTCGTGTTCGCCAAGCCGAACCAATTGCAGCGGGTCCTGCGTGCTCCTCGACAGCAACCCGGCCCACTGTGGTGCCTGCGGCAACGCCTGCGCGGCCTCAGAGACCTGCGCGTCAGGCACGTGCGTCGCCGCGATGACGTGCCCTGCGGGGCAGGACGACTGCGGCGCGGGCTGCATCGCCCTGACCGGCGACGAGCACTGCGGCCGCTGCGGCAACGCCTGCGACGAGGGCGCGCGCTGCATGGACGGGTCGTGTCAGGCGGAGATGTGTGAGACCGGGCAAACGCGCTGTGGCGCGACCTGCACGGATACCAATACCGACGGGGCCAACTGTGGCACCTGCGGCACCGTCTGCGAGACCGACGAGACGTGCACTGCGGGATCTTGCGTTTCCGTCTGTCCCACCGGGGAGAGCTCCTGCACGGTGACCGACGGGGCGGGCATGCGGACAATCTGCACCGACCTCGGCACGGACTCGGCTCACTGCGGTGCTTGCGGAAACGAATGCCCAGCGGGGCAGAGCTGTGAGACCGGAACCTGCAAGTGTCCGAGCGGCACGACCGATTGCTCCGGGGTCTGCATCAACCTCGAAACCGACGCCGCCAACTGCAGCGCCTGCGGCACGGCGTGCCTTGCGGGCCAGGCCTGCGTTGCGGGCGCCTGCGAGTGCCCGACGGGGCAGACCGAGTGCGGCGGCGCATGCGTCAATACCGTCGTCGACAACGCAAACTGCGGCACTTGCGGCACCGTGTGCTCCACCCCGACGCAAACTTGCGTGGCTTCGGTATGCACCACGGCGTGCGGCGCCGGCGTCGTCGACTGTGGCGGCGACTGTGTCGACATCGCGACCGACGGAAACCACTGCGGCGCCTGCGACAACATGTGCGCTGTGGGTCAGTCCTGCCTGGCCGGCGTTTGCGGGCCCGCAAACGACGACCGGACCAACGCCGTCCCCGTCGCGCTCCCCGGCGACGGGCGAGAGGCGACCATCACCGGAAGCAACACCGGCGCGACCCGCGATGGCCCCACCATCAGCGGCTGCTCGGCCAACGGCCCGAACGTCTGGTACAGCGTCACCCTTCCGAGCCGCGGTGTGCTCTGGGTCGACACGGCCGGCGCCGCCTACGAGTACGATACGGCGATCTTCCTCACCGACGACGCGGGCGACCCCGTCTCCGTGAACGGCGGCACCAGCAGCGCTCCTGGGCTCTGCAACGACGACTGCTGTGACGGCACCGGTGAGTTCACCGACTTCCGGCAGTCCTGTGCCGGCGGAACCCTCGGCGCGGGCACCTACTACATCTCGGTAGGCGGTTTCACGTCTACGTCGGTCGGCGACTTCACGCTGCACGTTCAGTTCCTTCCGGACACCGGGTTCCTCTACCATGCGCGCCTCGATGGCGTCGGCACCACGACGAACACCGTGCTCATCGGCACCAGCGAATCTGCAGACATGTGCGCCGGCGGTTTCTCCTCTCGCTCTGGCGAGGACATGCGCTGGTTCGCCAGCTGCGGTGAGCGGCTGCCCCTCGCGAGCACCTGCGCGGCGGATGGCGGCAACTTCGAGCGCGCGGACGGGGGAGACGTCTATGACCCCGTCATGTACGTCCTGAGCGGCGAGACCGGCACCCACATCGCTTGCACTGACGATGGCCCCTTCTTCACGAACTGCTCTGGCACCGGCGGTGATTCGGCGAACTTCGGTTCGCGCCTCTCCGACGTGATGCTCAACCGCGGTATCCACGCCGTCTTCGTCGACTCGCGCGGAACCGGCGGCAGTGGAATGCACTACTCGCTGCGCTACGACATCACGCCAATCCCCGAGTGATCGTCTGAGCCCTGCGTCCTTCGCGCGAACGGCGTCCCGAGTTTCTGCTCGAGGCGCCGTTGGCCGTTGGGGAGCTGGATCGCCGGGCTCTCGTCGGTTTCGCACGCCGGGCCTTGACCGGGCCCGCCTCGATTGCCGAAGCTCGGGTCATGAAACGCCTCCACTCTTCGCCGCTCTTGCTGACTTGGCTGCTCCTGGCCGCCTGCGGAAGCGGCGACCTTCAGTCCGACGAGCCGCTTCCGGACTCGCGGGATCCGAGCTACGCCCAGAGCTTTGACGGCCATGTGGACCCACGGGTCAGCTCCTCGGCGGGGGAGGAGGGCGGGGTCGTCGTGCTCTGGCCTCGCGTCGTCACTTCCGCCGGCGCCTCCGCGGTCTTCGAAGCGAGCGAAGTGCAGGCGGCGCTCCGGAGCATCGCGGAGCGGGTATTCGAAGGAGCGCCGATCGACGTACGCCCTGACCCTCAGCGCACGTGTCCGCAGAGTGGCTGCGCCGGCGTCGCGATCGGCGCAGTGGTGCTCAAGAGTTCGTCGGCCTGCGCCGTCGTGGCCACGGTGAGCCGTCCCGGGCCCACCGACGCCCACCTGGTCGCCTGGGTGGCGGAGGTCGAACTCCAGAACCACCACGTGCCCTTCCGGGAGCCCCCGGAGTCTCACATCCGGGTGGTCGATTTTCTCCCCTGCGCCGAGCTGGCGACGTCCCTCGCGGCGAACGAACCTGCGGTCGAAGAGTTGCTGCGGCAGACGGCTCCGTAACATCCGACGTGATCGACGTGATCGACCGGGTGATCGAAATCGAAGGGCCGGATCTCACGGAAGACGCTCGGGACCGCATGCTCGCGATCGCCGACCGCTGCCCCGTGCATGGCACGCTCACGACCAAGACCATCGTGCGCACTACCCACGGACATCAGGCCGCTCCGTACTGAATATTGCTCGCTTTCTCGTGCCCTCAGAGAGGTTTGGCAAACCCAAAGGGAAGACGCGAAGGGGGTCGGTTGTATAAAAGGAAATGGGATACGCTCCCCCATCATCGTGTCGACTCATCAGCCCCCAATCATCCGCCTCTTTTCTTTGGGCATTTTGCCCATGGCCTTCTTGCTCGCCTGCGGCGGCGGCGCAGCGGGCAGTACGCCCGTCGTCACCGGCGTCGCCACCCCCGCTGTGGGCGGTGCGGCCCTCAGCCTCGACCAAGAGGTGGAAGGCACCACCGTAGGCCGCGACGACACCTCGACCCCCTCGTGCGGCGAGCCAGACGGCGGCGGAGACGAGACCTG
>JAFDCW010000658.1 GCA_019312705.1 Deltaproteobacteria bacterium | reverse complement strand
CCCGAAGGCGCGCCTACTGATGCTGCGCATCTCGAAGAGCACGCGGGCCGCTTCCCCCGGGGCGAGGGCGTGCAGGCTCTCGATGGCGCTCACCTCGATGGGAAACCGCACGTGAACGGCGCCCTGGGGGTCCTCGGGACCATGGTACCCCTCGAAGTCGCGGTACGCCGCCGGGAGAACGGCGCCGTGGAGGATGTGGTCGAAGGTCTCGAAGGCCTCGCCGGGGAGGTTCGGCTGCCAGTCCCGGAGGGTGAAGAAGAGGCTGCCCGGGACCTCGGCGACCTCGCCCGCGGGCAGGGACTTGGACAGCACCAGGTGGGCGTCTTCGTCGGGCCAGACCCACCCGCTCGATTCGAGGCTCAGGCAGACGTCGTGGTTCCGGGGTGTCGGCATGCCGCCGAAGTTCAGGACCATCAGGCCAGACACTTCGACGCGCTCGTCGGGCTCGTAGATGCCGTCCTCGTTGGCGCTCGCGTGCTGAAAAGAGAGCAGACGCAACCGATAGCGATCCTCGTACTGGGTCACCTTCCCCTCGGCGTGCACGGCGATGCGGAACACACCCTCCGCACCCTCGGCGCCGGCGGCGAGCCGCGCGTTTCCGTCCGAGCCCGAGGCCCCCCATCGCCCCGAAGATCCGCCCGGAATCGAATGGTGGCTGGTCCGGGTCCGCGAGTGGCCATGGGAGTCCTGGTAGCTCTCGGTCGTGGTCCAGCTGTAGCCGCCCCCGCCGGAGCCGCCCGGCCCCCCCGCTCCGCCCGCTCCGTTGGCCCCCGTAGCCCCCCCATCGCCGCCCTGGACGTCACTCCGGATCAGCATGAGCAGGTGGGTGTCGTCGGCGGAAACGGCGATCTGCACGCGGCCGCCGCGCCCTCCCTTGGCGCCACCGCTGCCATCACCGCCGTCGCCCCCCCGGCCGCCGGGCCCGCCGTCGGAGCCGCTGCTGTATCGCGTCGCGTCACTGCCGTCGCTCCCGCGGTAACCCGAGCCACCGCTGCCCCCGACGCCCCCCTTGCCGCCCAATCCTCCGTGGGCGTCGAGGTAGATCAATCCCCCGTCGTCGAACTCCACCGATTGGTCGACCTCGCGGCGTTCGCCGCGGGCCGTGACGAGCCAACCGTCGAGGACGAGCATCTGGTCCCCGTCGAGGGCATCGCGCCGGAGGCGCCTCCGCGGGCCCCGTCGGCCCCCCGAGAGCCCGCGGCGCCCGCCGCCCCGAGCGTCAGAAGGCTCCTCTTCGGATCGTCATCCAGTTCGTGAACGACGGCGGACGCTGGCTGGCGGTAGACCATGAGGGCGCCCGCCGTCCTACCATGGTTAGAGCGGCGACGTCGCGGCCGCACCGGAGAGCGGCGGCGCCGCCCCGATCCCCGGCGCCTCGCCGAAGGCAAAGCGCCGCTGCGAAGAGCGCTTGATGAGCTTCGTCGCGGGGTCGTCGCCGAGATAGAAGTCGATGACCAACTCGCACTTCGTCAGATCGTAAAAGGCGTGCCAAAGAGTGCGCGCAAGGCTAGCTCCCGCGTACTGGCCAACACCAGCGGGAGCGGTCGCCGCTACCCGGCGGCTCGCAGCCTCGATGTCGGAGAGTTGGTGAAGAGGACCGTTGTCCTCGATGGCGCACTCGAGCGTCGCTCTTCGTCCGACGGACTCTTCTACGTGCTCGGCTATCCGGTCGTGGTCGTAGAGCAAGTGATTGGTGACCGTCGAGACCCGAGACGCATCTCCTTCGATGAGGCGGGGGTGGTCGGTGAAGCCGAGTTCCCAGACGAAAGAGTCGCCGGAGCTGTCGGCCACCATGTAGTGGCACGGCACATCGATGTAGAACTGGGGCGTTCGGGCCAAAGCGGCGCGCGCTTCGTCGGCGTTGCGACACGTCTCCAGGAGCCAGCGCACGGTCTGAATCTCGCTGATGCCGACGCCACTCGTGCGCAGCGGACGATAGGCGCCACTGAGCGTTTCGGCATCGGCGAGCAACGCGACGGAGAGGCCCTCGGAGTTGATCCCGTCGGTTGCGCCGCCGAGCAGCTCGTAGGTGCAGAGAGTGAGCGTCGAGTACCCCACGTCGGGATGCAGCTCGAGGATGAATGGCCGGGAGGTCGCCGGCGCTTCCCCGGCAAGGGGCGTTCCTCTCAGCAATTCGGTCGCTCCACCGGTGGAGAAGTCGTAGTTGCGGGCGAGGATCGCGCGGCCTCCTGAGACCGTAGGCGGCGGATAGAACGCCACCGAACAGCCCGGGACGGCCCATTGGTAGTAGAGAAAGCTCGAATCGCGCCCCTGGTCGTCGGCGGCGATGCCGTACACGTCGGCTACGCCGCGGGCGCGCTCCCGGTGGCCGGGCCAGTGTTCTTCGAGGAAGGCCTTCTGGGCTCGGGTCGCCGCGGGGTCCGTCCAAGGCTCCTTGCGACACCCGAGGCGGTCCCGGGCCAACTCTGCGAGGTGGCGCCCGATGGCGCGATTGGAACCGCCGAGGACCAGGTGCCGCACTTCCATGAAGTCGTCCGGGCCCCCGGCGACGACGTGCTCTCTACGAATATCGAGGCGGTCGTTCATGATTGCACTCCTCATGGCACTCCTCCCGGGCCCGATTGCACCGGGTGCATCCACTCCGCCACGGACGCGACGTCGGCTCCGGCGGCTCGCATCTTGCGCAATCCGGCGTCGCGACCCCGTTGCCCGCTCGCGCCCACAGCGTCCGAGAGCACCGTGACTCGCAGCCCGCGCTTCAAGGCCCCGGCCGTCGTGGCCCGAATACACGCATCGGCATAGACGCCGGCGACGGCCACCGAGTCCACCCCTTCGGCCGCGAGCCACTGCGCGAGTTCAGCATTGCAGAAGGCGCTCCCGCGCCACTTCTCGAACGCCGGCGCCCCAGGCACCACATCGACTCGGGGGTCGAGCTCGGTTCCGGGCCGGCCCCGGACGCAGCACCCGCCTCGAAAGAGATTGCCGGGGTCCCAGGGCCGAAACTCGTTGGTGATGTAGACGACGGGCACGCCGCGGTCCCGGGCCCCGGCGATGGCTCGGTTCGTCTTTTCGAGCACACCGGGCACTTGGTCCTGCGCTACCGGAAATCGCCCCTCGGAGTCGAGGAGGTCGGTCTGCATGTCGATGATCAACAGTGCTTCAGTCATGGCAAATGCTCCTCGCTGCCGAGCCCTGCCCAAACGAGGTCGAGGGCCCGGCGGTATCTGCGCGCGACGACGCGCTGTGCCCTGGTGCTCGCCGGCACGCCAAAAAACACCGCGACCAGGGTCCAGGTCGCGTCCGCGACGGATGCGCCCCGGGGAATCTCACCACGGTCCTTGGCGCGGGTGACCGCTAGGCCGATGAGGTCTTGAACCGGCAGCGGTCTCAGGTCCCACGCCAGAGGCTCATCAGCGAAGCGCATCATCAACTCACTACGCGTCGGGGGCGCTCCGGTAGGCGGTGCCTCAGCGCGCATCTGATAGGCGATGATTTCGTGCATCACCCGCGGCGACCGCTTCATCTGCCGGGCGGTCTCGTCGAAGACCATCGCGGCGATGTCCTTGCCGCTGAGCGATTCGTCCGCCGCCCGGACCGCGAGGCCGATGCTCCAGAGGGCCACGAAGAGCACCAGGGGGTCCTCCTTGCGGGGGAAGTACTTGAAGAAGGTGGGCTCCGAGATGCCCACCTCCTGGCAGAGCGAACGCACCGTGATCTGATCGAAGGGCCTATCCCGTAGCGCATCGACGAGCGACTCGACGACCGCGAGGCGGGTCTTAGCGGCCTTTCGCTCGCGAAGAGGCAGCTCGTGCAAATGGGCGGCGTCTGTCATGCCCAGAACATGCGCACCCCAAACTCTTAAGTCTACTTAAGTTTCTTATGATACTATGTTTTATCCCCTCAATGGCCCCCCCAAATGCAAAAGAGCCCCCGCAGCAACACCGCGGGGGCCCCTACGCGCTTCGAATGTGTGATTCAGTACTGCTGAATCAGCCCGCCCCAGCTCTTCATGAGCTCATTGAGGCGTTCCCCGTTGAAGCCCCGAACCGCACCAAAGCCCTCGAGAGCGATGCCCAGGTTCATGACGAGTTCGACGTAGTCCTTCTCGTGCATGAGCGCGTCGAGCTTCGCGGGCTCGCCCTTGACCAGGAAGAAGCCGTTCATGTCACCGCCGTGCAGTGCCGAGAGGATGGGTTCGAAGCTGGTGATCTGCCCCGCCTCCTGCTTCTTGCCCCAGTACGCGAGGCTGCTCTGGAAGAGCTCCATCGCCTGCTTCTCACGGCCCGGAATGGGCCGGTTCCAACCTAGGATAATCGTATTCGACATGTCATTCCCCCTTGGAGTCTTGTTTCGAGAGAGGGGAAGGTAGACGGTTTGCTAGGCCACCGCATGTCCGCAACCAGGGGCTAGTGCTGTAGGACGCGGTCGACGGTTGCCTCACCGGGCGACCACCCGCGGGATGGTGTGCTGGGCCTTCACCCGCCAGAGGCAATCCGTGAAGTAGCGATCCCGGTCGAAGTACTGAGCCTCCGGGGCGAAGCCGGTATCTGCGGCGAGGGCTTCGATGTCCGTCGGCAGGTACTTGTAGGAGTACTCCGTGTGCACCGGCTCCCAGGCGGCGAACTCGAAGGTATGTTCGAGGGCCTCGATGTAGACGCTTTG
>JAFDCW010001104.1 GCA_019312705.1 Deltaproteobacteria bacterium | reverse complement strand
AGCTCGTGAGGCCCGTCTCGAGGTCGTAGCGCCCGTCGTGGGAGACGGCGAACCCCATGTCGAAGACCTCGGTGAGCCAGGAGCCGCGCGTCTCGAGCGGTAGCCAGACGTCGTCGTCTCCGAAGGGCGACTCGACCGCGTAGGTGTCGATGATCTCGAGGTCGAGCGCGTGGTTCGTCTTCGAGTTGACCCAGCGCGAGCGCACGCCCACATCCACGAAGCGACCGTCGACCGGGTTCTCGATCTGGTCGTACCTCACGAGCGGTTCGCTGTCCTCCGCGACCGCGAGGCTCGAGCGCCATCCGATGAAGGGTGAGACGACATGCGTCAGCTGCTCGGAGTAGACGCGCCAGATCGTCGTCGCCAGCTCGATGCCGCCCAGCAGCGCAAGTCGCGTCGGGTTCTCCGCGGAGGTTCCGAGGATCGGGCTCGTGGCCGAATCTTCGAGCCAGCCCGTGGCGCGCCCCTCGAGGAACGGCGTTGCGCGCAGGCCGGCGAACCCAGCGTTGAAGGGTGTCTCGAGTCGGTGTGTCGTGTCGAGGCGCAGCGTCTCGTTTTCGCCAAAACCGTCGACGAATGGGGCCTCGTAGAGTTTTGGCGGAGTGAACGACGGGTCGGTGGTCGGCGTTCCTTCCACCCGCTTGAGGTACGCCAGCGACGTGTTGCTCGTGTACTGCAGCGGGAGACCGGGTGCGATCTCGGCCAGCCGCGAGCGGCCGCGCGTGTGTCCGAGACTGGGCTGCTCGACGACCTCGGTGCGGAAGTCGTCGAGCTGCACTTCGAGCGTGGCACCACGTCGATCCACTCGGCGTCATCGACGAGGTAGCGACCGCGCGCTCGGTACCATCCACGCCAGGTGCTGCGTTGATCCTTGGGCACGTCGATGAGCCCGCGGTCGTCGCCATCGTCGAACAGTCCGTCGGCGCTGATGTCGAGCCAGTAGAGGTTCGGCGAGCGCATCTCGCTGGTCACGCCGAGCAACAGACCGCGGTCGCTGGCCCAGGAGGCGCGATAGTCCGTCTTCCCCTGAAGCTCGAGGTACTTGGCGTCGCTGCCGGCAAAGGCCTTGTGGAGGCCGCGCGCGATCGAGCCCAGCTCGCGGCTGAACGACGTCCCGATGAACGCGCCGTACTTCGGCGCGTTCCCGAGCTGGATCGGGTGCAGCCCGCCCAGTGAGACGCGCGAGGTGTCGACCTGCAGGTCCTCGTCCACCGGGAGGGCCAGCGGAGGCATTGGCAAGCGCGTGCTCCCGAAGAGCTCGACGGCAGTCGATCCGGCGCCGATGTCCCAGCCGTCGGGCTCTTCGACCATCTCGACCTCGGGCTCCTCTCCCTCCGCTGCGCCCTCCCGGGGGACGGGGCGCCGCGGTCGCGAGCGGGTGCGCGGCGTGATCTTCAGGTCGCCGATGCGAACGACGTAGTGCGGCTCCTCGAATTCGCAGAGCGTGGCCACCGCGCGCTCCGCTCGGAAGGTGCCGTCGGCGGCGTGGTACATCCAGCGGGCGTGCAGCTTGAGGGCGTCGACCCGCGGGATGTAGGGGAAGTCCACGAGCAGGTCGAACTCGCGCATCCAGCCGTGGCCGTCCACCAGGTCGAAGTACATCGAATGCGCGTGCGCCTTGCGCTGCCCGTCGACCGTGTACTCGATGTTGCCCTCGAGGTAGACCTCGTTCAGCCAGTCCCCGACCCCGCTCTCGGCCAGCTGGCCGAAGAGACTCTGCGGGTGGGGTGGTTCGCCCAGGGCCGCGCCGCTGACCTTGGCCCACTCGCGCGAGTCGACCCAGAACAGCGCCCAGGAGGCGCGCACCTCGCTCGAGCCCGAGGTCATCACCGGCTCGCGGACGACCTGGACTGTCGCGTCGAAGGCCTCGATGGGTTCGATCGAGGCGTACTTCAGGGACCAGGAGTCCCCGTCCCGGCCACGAATCTGCCCGCGTCCGGCACGCACGAACCCGGTGCGGAGGTTGAGGTCGAACCACTCGGCCTCCCAGGACACCTGCGGTCCATCGAGTGTGGCGGGAGCATCGGCCGAGCCCACCATGTGCAGCATCTGCGTGTCGCGGACCACGTGCACGTAGTCGCCTCGCGCGGTGATGCCGTCACCGAAGCTGGCGCTGAAACCGCCCCAGGCGAGCAGGTCGTGCACGGTCTCCCGCGCCGGCGCGTCGCTCGTCTCGTCCATCGGGACACCGGTGAGCAAGACCTTGTTCGCGTCGAGCGACCAGCTCTGCACGAAGGCACTCGAGCCGTCCCCCGAGCCCGTTCGGGAACTGGCCTCGAAGCCTCCGAGGTAGACGCCGTCGGTGAAGAGCACCGAGTTGCGGTCGCAGACCATCCGTCCGGCGACCACACGCAGGCGTTGCATCTCGTCCTCGAGAGAAGGGTCGAGGGGCACGTCGACGCCGACGA
>JAFDCW010000071.1 GCA_019312705.1 Deltaproteobacteria bacterium | reverse complement strand
TCGGCTGTAGCCGTGCATGGCTTCGCTGTCGAAGTCCGCGGAGCTGCACGGGTACAGACTAGTCGACGCGCCCGGGCGCAGCCCGGGGGCCAGTCAACGGGAACGGGAACTGAGCCTGACCCGTTTTCGTGGACACCCCAATCGACCCCGAGACGGGGTAGGAGGTGTTCATGGATCTCGCTTGTGTCTCACGCGACCTGCGACACTGTGGGTCAGGTCTCTTCGCGTTCCTGGGGAGGGGAGTCGCTTTCTTCGGCGAAGGCCTCCACGGCTTCTTCGACCGCCTCCCGGGGTGCGAGGGAGGCGTCGATGCGCACCCGGGGTGCCGCCGCCGACAGCGAGGCGATCTCCCGAAACACGTAGTGAACGACACCGTCGGGGTCGACCTCGACGGTGACCCGACTGCCGTCCGCCATTGCGGTGAGGGCGTCGTCGGCGTCCTGGAGAGAGACGCCGAGGCCCCGGGCGACCTCGGTCGCGTTGAGGTCGCCGCCGCTCTTCTCGGCGAGGTTGAGAATGGCGAGCTGACGGGCCGCCCGAGCCCGTTCATCGGCGCGCTCCCCCGCCCGGGCCCCGGCCCAGAGGCCGCCGACTCCGGCGGTCACGAAGCCGCCGCCGAGGACCGCCGCGAGCACCAACCCCGTCGCCCCGGGCACCAGGAGGCCGAGGGCCACGGCGGCGAAGACTCCGACCACGATGGCCCCGATCCCGGCTACCCGCAGGCCCATCGACGCGCCCCGGGTCGCCGCCTGGGCTACCGGAGCACCGGCGTTCGCGGATGCCGGCGCGAGGGCCCCGCCCGCAGCGTGCGTAGACCCACCGGGCAACCGAGCGCCCGCGGCGCCCCCGAGGACCACGGTGCTTTCGAGGCGCTGCCGCGGCGCGCTACAGGCCGCGCAGATGTAGCCCCCGGCCGCGGGGTAGACGGCGGCTACGGCGTGGCAGCTGGGACAGCGATTGTCCTCACCAAAGACCTTGCCACAACCGGGACACCGGGCGCGTCCTGCCGGCACCGAGGTACCGCAGCTGGAACAGGCATCCGGTGCATCCGCCATGGCGTCAACTAGCGTGAATGAGCACGCCGGTCGCGGTGATGGCGAGGCTCTGGTCCGCCGCCTGGGCGCCCTCCTCGCGGAGGTGCTCCTGGGTGGCCGCGGGCAGTTCCGCAACCTCGAAGGAGCCTTCGACCGTCGCCCGCGCCCCCGAGACGTCCCTCGGTAGGAAGAAGCTGTGCCCTGCCATCGGAACACGAACCGCCGGACCGCCCTCGGCGGTGGTCATCTCCATCCAGCAGCCCATGCGCTGGCACACGGCGCTGATGGTGCCCTCGGTCTTCACGACCTGCCCGGCGTAGTCGTTCGGGGACGCGATGAGCGCCGCAAGATCGACAGCCTCGCGATCGGTCGAGAGCTCGGTGCCGAAGAGGCGAGCGCCGCTGTCGTCGGTATGGGCTGGCTGGGGTCCATCGGCGACGGCCTCGTCGCCGGCGGCGACGGTCCCGCAGGCACCACCACCAGGACAGTCGGTCTGGCCCTCGGCCTGAGCGAGAGTCGACGCTCCCGCGTGCTCGGCGTGCTCGTGGTGGGTCGCTGCCGCGTCATCGTTGCGAGAACACCCGGCGGTCGCGAACAGGAGGTTGAGCGTCAGGGCGAGGGTCAGGAAGCACTTCATCAGTTCGTCTCTCCGAGGAGTTGCGCCATGGAGGCCTCGTCCGCCGGGGTGAACGAGTATTGGTCAAACTCTGCCGAGGTGACCCAGCGATAGTCGTTGACCGCTTGGCAGATCAGCTCCTGGTCGCCGACGAGCCGGCAGTCGTAGAGGTAGAGTTCCACCTCGTATGCGTCGTAGGGATGGCGAACGTACGAGATCATCTGACCCACCGCGACGCCGGCGTCGAGACGCTCGCGCACCTCGCGGGTGAGGGCGTCCGTGTCGGACTCCCCATGCTCGACCCGACCTCCGGGAAACTCCCACAGGAGGGGCAGGACGGCGTTGGGCCGGCGTTGGGTGATCAGGTATCGACCATCGCGCTCAACGACGGCCGCCACTACGCGGATCGTTCTTCTCGGCGAATTCGGCACGGCGGGCGGTATACCATTCTTTGTGCGCATCCTGTACCTGGGCCTCCCCTTGGGAGCCCTCTGTCTGGCAGAAGCGGGCCATCGGCCCGTCGCGGTGGGCCTGGGCCACCCCCAAGCGCCCGGGGCGCGACGGGTCCGGCGTCGCCTGGGGGCCTTGGGAACCCTGGTCCTCGGGCGGCCGGACCTCACCGACGAGGGAGTCCGGAGAACCCTCGAGAGCGCCCGCCCGGACGTGGTCTTGAGTTGGTTTTGGCCCCGCCGCATCCCCCCCGAGGTCCTCGCCCTGGGCCGAGCCGGGGCCTTCGGCGTACACCCCTCGCTCCTGCCCCGGTGGCGGGGTCCGGACCCCTACTTCTGGGCTCTCCGGGCCGGGGACCAGGAGACCGGTGTGACCCTGCACCGCCTCACCGCGACCTACGACACGGGCGACATCATCGCCCAGATTCCGGTCTCCATAGGCGACGACGACGCCTGGTCCCTCGCCCGGCGCCTCGATCGGCCATCCCTAGGCCTCCTCGTGGAAACGGCCGAGCGCCTCGTGACCGGGGACCCGATGGAAGGCCGCCACCAGGACGAGGGCGGGGCGACCTCAGCTCCGTTCCCGTCTCCCGAACAGCTCGCCATCGACTGGCGACAGGAGGTCACGGCGATCTTGCGCCTGGTCCGTGCGGCCGGCCCGCACCCGGGCGCCACCGCGGACTTCGGCGGACACGAAGTCGAAGTCGTGGGCGCCGAGCGGTACGGAGACGAGTTGCCGCGGGCCCTCGCGGTAGCCGAAGCACGCTGCGTCGACCGGGGGGTCGTCGTGCGCGCTTCGGACGACGGCGTCCTGGTCACCGCCGCTCGAGCCGATGGGCAGAGCCTCGAGGGCAGGGCCCTCCACCGGCTCTTCGAAGAGCTCTAGAAGTCGTAGGTCTGCACGATGAGCTTCTGGGGGCGCTCGACCGCGAGGATCGAACTGGTCACCAGATCACGACCGGAGGCCTGAAAGAAGAGCGAATCGCCGATCTGCGGGCGACCCTCGTTCGGTACGACGCCCCCTTCGCGGCTGAAACGGATGGAGCCGGAGATCTTCGAGCGAAGGGCAAGGTGGGCCTTGAGCCACTCGCCGCTGCGCCGGTCCCGGACCCCGATGCACTGGTCCTGCCGGACGTGGTACTCGGTATTGCGCGTAACGAAGACCTTGTGAATTCGCCGGTCGTTGCCTCGATAACCCATGCTTGCCTGCCTCCTCGGCGCCCGGCCCAACCGGGTCACCTGACACGAACCTACATGTCGGACAGGCACCCACCAAAAAAGTGACCAACCAACGCCCACTTCGAGATCATTTGCGAGCGCCACTCCTGCTCGCCGCGGACAATTTCACCCCGCCGAAGCGCACCCCCTGGGGCGGCACGCGCATCCTCGACGACTACAAGGCCCACGCCCCGGTCGCCGACGATCGCCGCTACGACAAGGTCGGCGAGTCCTGGGAGGTGTCCGTGGAACCGGACTTTCCGAGCCGGGTCGCGGACGGGGGACCTGCCCTGGGAGACGTGCTCGCGGCGGATCCTCTCTTCGCCATCGGCCGTGAGGCCGGAAAGGGCCGGACTGCGACCGCCCTCCTCGTCAAACTCCTCGACACCGCCGAGCCCCTCTCTGTGCAGATCCACCCCGCCGACGACTACCCCGGGCTTCAGGAGGGAGAGGCGGGCAAACCCGAGTCTTGGTACGTGCTCGAAGCCGCCCCTCGCGCCGGTCTCTACCTCGGCCTCGCCCCCGGCACGACCCGCGCCTCGATGGAGCGTGCGATCCGCGAGGGCGACGACGTCTCGAAACTGCTCGGCTTTGTGCCCGTCTCGGCCGGCGATTTCTTCCTCATCGAGGCGGGGACGGCCCACGCGATCGGCCCCGGGCTTACCCTCATCGAGCCCCAGCACGTCGCCCCGGGACGCCGCGGGGTCACCTACCGCTACTGGGATTGGAACCGCCGGTACGACGCCGCGGGGCGGCCCGCGACCGGCGATGGCGGGGCCCCTCGGCCATTGCATGTCGAAAAGGCCCTGGCGGTCACCGACTGGGACGCGCCCCGGGGAGAAGCCTTCCTCAAGACCATGAGGCGCCAAGCCGGCGTTCCCGACCGTGGGGCCCCCCTTTCGGTCGACCCCCTCGCCGGCCCCGACGGGCCCCTCCGGTCCGCCCACCTGGAGGTCGAACGCATCGCCGGTTCCGGAGAAATCGAGCTGAACACCCGAAATGCGCTCCGATCGCTCACCGTGATCGAGGGCCAGATCACCCTACGGGGCGAGGGCTTCGAGGTGGCCGTCTCTCGGGGCCGGTCCGCCGTTCTCCCGGCCGGCCTCGGGACGATCCGCGCCCACGGCGAGGCAGCCCACGGCCTCCTTTGCGCCATCCCTTGACCAAACCCCGCGGCTGGGGAAGATTCCCGCCGATTGAGGAGTTCCATGGCCGAAGACACGCCAGATCAGGTCGCCCCCCGCGTATCGATCATCATCCCGATCTACAACGAGGAGGCCATGTTGCACTCGGCTGTCGTCGACCTCGTCGACCGCCTCGAAGAGTTCGACTGGCCCTACGAGCTGGTCCTCGCAGAGAACGGGTCCCGCGACGCGACGGTCGAGATCGCCGAGAGCCTCGCCGAGCGCTTCCCCCAGGTGAAGACCTTCAGCCTCGGCGAGCCGAACTACGGCAAAGCCCTGCGTCGCGGCATGCTCGAAGCGACCGGGGAGTTCGTGATCTGCGATGAGATCGACCTCTGCGACACGGACTTCCACCGCCGCGCGATGGACGTGCTCGAGACCAACCGCGCCAACCTCGTCGTGGGCTCGAAGCTCATCGCCGGGGCGAGCGACGAGCGCCCGCTCGTGCGTCACGCAGCGTCGCTGATCATGAACGGCCTCCTGCGCGTCTCTCTCGGCTTCACCGGCACCGACACCCACGGGCTCAAGGCGTTCCGCCGGGCCCCCCTCGTCGAGACCGCCAGGTCTTGCCTCGTCGACAAGGACCTCTTCGCGTCCGAGTTCGTCATCCGCGCCGAGCGCGGCTGGATTTCCATCAAAGAGATTCCCGTTCGCGTGCTCGAAAAACGCCCGCCGTCGATCGGCCTCATCAAGCGCGTGCCCCGGGTCTTGAAAGACCTCGGGCGCTTGATCGTCGCCATCCGGGTCAAGGGTTGAAGCTCGCCGCGATCAGCATCGACCTCGATGAGGTCGGTTGCTACGCGCAGATTCACGGGCTGACCCCCGAACCGAGCGCCGAGTTCGCCATCTACGAAAAGGCGGTCCCGCGCCTCGCCCAACTCTTCGCGCAAGAGGGCATTCCCGCGACCTTCTTCGCGATCGGGCGAGACCTCGAACGGCCCGAAGCCGCCGCGGCCCTCGCCGGCCTGCATGAAGCCGGGCACGAAATCGCGAACCACTCCCTCAACCACCTCTACGACCTCACGCGACGGGACCGGCGCACCATCACCTCCGAAATCGAAGGCGGCGCTTTGGCCATCGAACGCGCCGTCGGCGAGCGCCCGGTGGGCTTTCGGGCGCCCGGCTACACCATCTCGAACGCCGTCTTCGACGTGCTCCGGGGCCTCGGCGTCACGTACGACTCGAGTGTCTTTCCCTGCCCCGCCTATTACGGCGCGAAGACCGCCGCCATTGGCTGGATCGGCCTCCGGGGCCGCCGAAGCCGCAGCGTCGTCGACGACCCGTGGGTTCTCAGCGCCCCGGCGGACCCCTACCGGGTTGGCCGCCCCTACTATCGGCGAGGCAACGGGGTACGCGAGCTGCCCATCGGTGTCACCTCCGCCGTCACCGGCCGCCTACCCTTCATCGGCACCAGCGTGGTCCTCGCCGGAGCCAAGGGCGCTCGGCAGCTGACCCGCCTCGCGGCGACCCGCGAGGTCGTGAGCCTCGAGCTGCACGGGATGGACATGGCGGACGCGGACCAGGACGGCCTCGGCTTCCTCGCCCCGCACCAGCCGGACCTCCGGAAGACCGTCGTCGAAAAAGAGTCGGCCATCCGGGCGTCCATCGACGAACTGCGCCGGGCTGGTTATTCGTTCGTGACCTGCGCCGAAGCCGCCGAACGCGCCCTCGGTTGACTCACCCGGTCAGGCGTCGCGCCAGCCCGAGGTGCCGCGTGCTTCGACGGCGGCGACGGCGAGCTGGTCGGCCACCTCGTTGAGCTCGATGCCCGCGTGGCCCTTGACGTGGATCAGGACGACGTCTTCGAGGCGCGCGAGGGCCTTCTTGCAGTCGGCGACGAGCTCTTTGTTCTTCTTGGCCTTCCAGCCTTTTTGCAGGACGCCAATCGAGTAGCTCGAGTCGGTGTAGACCCTGAGGGGCACCGACGGGTCCTCCATCGACTCGGCGGCCCGGAGAATGGCCGCGAGCTCGGCGATGTTGTTGGTCCCGTCGCCGAGGTACTCGCTCAGTACGCGGCGCCCCTCGCCCTCGAGGCGCACGACGCCGAGACCCGCCGGGCCCGGGTTGCCGCTGCAGGCACCGTCAGCGTAGACGAGGACCTCGTTGCCAGTCGGCTTGGTCGGCGGGTTGGCCGATGACGCGGACTTGTTGGCAGACTTCTTGGCAGACTTCCTGGCGGACTTCTTGGCGGACTCGTCGGCCGGACTCTTGGATGCGTCGGGGACCTCCGCGGGACCGCAGTGCTCATCGGGGAGAATCTCGTCCCCAATCGCTTTCAGGTTACGTACCCCGGCTCGATAGGCCCGACCGTCGTGGGGCTTGTAGCGAATCTCGACCCGACCGCCGTCCTCGGTGAGGGTGCCGTCGTCGGCGCAGCGGGCGAGGACCTTTTGGTTGCGCAAGCGCATGGTTCGCCACGGCATAGCCCCGATGTAGCACGGCTCTCTGGCGGGCGTCATCGCCGCTTTCTTTGGCCTCGCGAGGGCCTTTTCTAAGATCGCACCATGGGACAAACCCTGAACAAGCTCCGCGGCCGCCCGTATACCGCGGCCCTGGTGGCCCTCGGGGTGGCCGTGGTGGCCGCCCCCAGCGCGCGCCTCGGCTATTTCGGCGGCGTCGTCTACTACGCCGGGCTCGCTCTCGCGGTGTACGGCGCCACGAAGCCCGGGTGGATTCGCCGTGGGACTCTGGTCTACGCCTCGTTGGCAACCGTCGCCCACGTCGCCAATTTTGCCGCCGGCAATGTGATCTCCGGGCCGGTCCTCTTCCTCCTCGACTTCGTGTTCGCCGCCTTCGCGCCGGTCCTCGTCGTCCGACACGTGCTGTCCGGAGAGACCGCCTCGACCGACGACTACGCGGGCGCCCTGGTGAGCTACTTGCTGATAGGCGTCCTCTTCGCTTTCGCTCACACCCTCGTCGAGGGTTTTCACCCAGGCTCCTACGGGGGGCCAGGGACGGAAGACGCCGTCGATCACGTTGGGCGTTTCACGTATTTCAGCTTCGTGACCCTGACCACCCTCGGCTACGGCGACATCGTGCCGAACACCGCCCCGGCCCGGGGCATTTCGGTCCTCGAGGCGGTCATGGGACAAGGCTACATCGCGATCTTGATCGCACACCTCGTCGGTCGACCGCACGCAAAGGCGCGCAGCGACCGTGCCTGACGTGCCGCGGTAAAAAAGACGTCGCACTGCGAAATACGGCGATGCCTCTGGCCGTAGGGACTCGAGATGGCCCCCGGCGGAGATTTCCGAAGTCGACGGGGCCGCTGAAAAGGAAACAACCTTGACCCGCCGCAGCCCGATCACCGTCGTCGTCTTGTCCCTCGTGACCTTCGGCCTCTACGCGCTCTACTGGCTCTACGTGACCACGGAGGAGCTCAGCCAGGAGACCGGCCGGGGAGACCTCTCCCCGACGATGGATGTGCTGCTCGCCGTCTGCACCTTCGGCCTCTGGGGCATGTACGCGACCTACCGCAACGCAGGGCTCGCCCACGAGGAGCTCGCCGCCGCCGGCATCTCGCGCGAGGACAAGAGCCTCATCGTCGGTGTCGCCCTCGTCGCGACGTTCTTTTCGGGCTGGGCTTGGCTCGTCGCCGTCGCGATTCTCCAGGAAGAACTGAACGCCCTCGCGGACACAGTGGCCGCCCCCTCGGCTCCCTTGGCTCTTCCGACCGCCGGCATCCCGATGCCCGTGAGCTACTGAGGCGTTTGCGGAACGTCGCTCGGCGGCAAGAAACGAGTATGATGAGGGGGTGAATCAGGCGAAGGGCGTAACGGAGGACGGGCCATCGGTCATCGATGGGGACCTCGCCCCGGGCGCTGTCATCGCCAACAAGTACGTCATCGAGCACCTGCTCGGTGAGGGCGGCATGGGGGCCGTCTGGTCGGCCTACCACCTGCAAACGAACCGCCCGGTCGCGATAAAGGCGCTCCGGGACTCTGGCGGAAAGGCAGCGACCGAACTGGCCCGGCAGCGCCTTCTGCGCGAGGCCCGAGCGGCGGGTTCGATCCGGCACGCCAACGTGGTCGATGTCTACGACGTCATCGATACTACCGAGGGGCCACTCTTGGTCATGGAGCGCCTCGAGGGAGAGCCGCTCCAAGTGCTGATGGGCCGCGGGCCGCTCAGCCCGGCCGACGCCCTGCGCGTGCTCATGCCGGCCATGCGCGGCGTCGCGGCCGCCCATCAACGGGGCGTCATCCACCGGGACCTAAAACCCGACAACATCTTTCTCCTCCGCGACGACCGGTCCCGACTGGTCGGCGTAAAGGTCCTCGACTTCGGCATCTCCAAGGTCGCCGGAGATCCCCTCGACAGCAAGCTTACGCAGTCGGGGACCATCCTCGGCACCCCGGCCTACATGGCACCCGAGCAGCTCACGGCCGGTGCCATCGACGCGCGGACCGACGTCTACGCCCTCGGCGCCATCATCTACGAGGCGATATCCGGTCTGCTCCCCCATCCCGGGGGGACCTTCGCCTTGATGGCGACGGCCAAGCTCGGCACGGACCCGACCCCGTTGCACAAGCAAGCCCGGGGCACACCACGGGCGCTCTCGAAGGTCGTCGACCGGGCCCTCGCCCGGAACCCCGACACCCGCTTCGAGAGCATCGCCGCCTTCGCCGAAGCCCTCGAAAAGTTCACCGATGTCGGCTTCGGCGGCGCCACCGTCGAGCTCGCCTCGGAGACGGGCCGCCTGGCCACCGCCGCGCCGCACAGCCGAAACAAGACCTGGGTCGCCGTCGCCGTCGCGGGAGCCCTCGTCGCCCTCATCACCGCAAGCGTCGCAGCGTGGGTGCTGAGCGGAGACGAAGCAGGCGGACAGGGCGAGGCAATTCCGATCACCAATGAGGGGGCACTCCCCACAGACGGCACCGAGGTCGGTCAGACCAACCCGGTCGACCAAGGCGCAGAGCCCGGTGTGCCAGGGCCGGGCGATTCCCGGGCGACCAACGATGCCGGTGTGAACTCCGGCTCCGCAGTGACAGCCACCGGCGCCACGGAAGAACCGACCGCGATCCAGGGGGCTCAGCCGGCGGGGCCGGCCCTGGGCGACGATATGAACGAGCCGGCGGTCCGTCCCTCGATGCGCCGAGGCATGCGCCGAGGCATGCGCCGAGGCATGCTCCAGTCGATGGGTCGATCTGGTAACCTCGGCACATCCGACTTCTAGCGGCCACCCTCTGTCTCGGAATTCTCCTGTCGGCGACGACCTCGGTCGCCCCGGCCGAAGCCCAAGATGGCATCTATCGGCGCACGGTCCGAGAGGCGCTGCGCGAGTTTCAAGCGGGACATTGGCTCGAAGCCCGGATTCTCTTCCGCGAGGCCCACGACATCTTCCCCAACGCCCGGACCCTCCGGGGCATCGGCATGACCAGCTTCGAGGTCCGCGATTATGCTGACGCGCATCGCAATCTCGAGGCGGCCCTCGCGAGCCCAGAGCGGCCCCTCGATGAACGACAGCGCCGCGAGACCGCCGAACTGCTCGAACGTACTCAGCAGTTCCTCGGGTACCTGCGCATCGAGGTCAGCCCCGACGACGCAGTTGTCACCATCAACATGGAGGAACCACGCTTCGAGGAGGACGGGACGGTGCTCATGAGCGTCGGCGGCCATACGCTCCAGGTCGCCGCCGAGGGCTATGTGACCCAGACGCAACGCTTCTCCTTGAACGGCGGCGAGAGCAGACCCGTGCGCGTCGAGCTTCAGCGTGTGCCTCCCGCTGTGGCGCCCGCGCCCCCGCCCCCTGACGAGGGCTTCCCGGTGGTTGCCGTAGCATTGGCCGCCGCGGGTGCCTTCGCGGTCATGACCGGAGCCGGCATCGGGTGGTACGTGAACCGATCGGACGAGCTCGCGAAGTGCGAAGCTGCGCAGGCCAATCCAGACCTCGATTGCAA
>JAFDCW010000657.1 GCA_019312705.1 Deltaproteobacteria bacterium | reverse complement strand
CGAACCCTATGGCCCCGAGACCTACATCACCCTGAGACTGGGAGAGCTCCAAGCGATCGGACGCCTCTCCCCCGACGACAACCCCGTCAAGGGCGAGCGCTTCGGCCTCACCACCAGGCTCGAGTCGCTCTTCTTCTTCGACCCCGCGACCAACGCGGCAATCCGCTGAACTCCGATGTGGTCATCCGCGCCACACGGGCGCGAACGAGCGATGCGACTCCCGAGATTGGCGTGGTCGCGCGGCTTTGCACGCTCGAGAAGCTCAACGCTTCCGCCGAAGCGCTTCGGGACTCGAGTTCGAAATCGCGGGTCCAATGGGGATCGAGCCACCATGACGCACCGGTCATGGCGACGACCTCGAACGTCACGTAGTCCTCGTCGTGGCCCTCGATGGCCTGCCGGTCCGCGTAGATGATTCGAATGTTGAGGCTCACCCCGGCGGCGATGAAGAGTTCGAGGGCGTCGACCCGATGGAGCAGCTTCAGGACGAGATCATTCGAAGCGTTCGTCGTTGAAGAGGAACGGTTTGGCGAACTCATCGAACTCATCGAGTTCGCCGCTCAGTCCCGCTTCCGTCGAAGCGCCTCGGGGTCGACGGGCACCCCATCCATCGACCGCAGTAGATCTTCGACGATTTGCTGTTTGGGACGGGAGCCCATAGCGGCGACGCGGTCTCGTTGGCCGAGATAGGGCCAGAGCTTCTTGCGGATGTCATCCGGAAGCACGTTTTCGAGGTACTCGAGGGCGGTCCCGCGGAGGGTGGTGTCGTTGCTGTTGAGGGCCTTGAGGGAGAGATGCAGCGTCTCCCGTTCGAGGACGAGGGCGAGAAGCGTGAAGACGTGCTCGAGGCTCCGGTGCAGGCGGTCCCGGACGACCCCGTCGAGCCAGCCATCCATCGAGTCTTCGTCGCCGACGATGGAGTCTTCGTCGAGTAATCGGTGTCCCTCCCAGACGCTCTTGCCCACCTCCAGTTCCCGGAGGACGGCTTCGAAGACCCGCGCCTTGGTGACCTGCGGCGACTCCGGCCCTTTCACGAGCTTCCGGAGCGCGCGACCGCACTGGTACCGGACCTCGAAGCGCGCATCACCGAGGCCGAGGAAGAGACCGGCGATGGCGCGGTCGTCATGAACCTCGGCCAATACCCTCGGGAGGCGGCGGCGCACGACGAAGGGCTGAGCTGGGTCGAGGAGGGCGTCGATGAGCTGCCCCGTGACCCTCGGCGCCGAGTCGCGGAGCGCGCGAAGCACCTCCGGGTAGAGGTCGCGGCGACCGATGAGGGGAATGAGCAAGGTGGTGAGCCGAGGATCGGGCGTCGCCAGGTGGGGGGTGATGCGCGCGGGATCGCCACTCGAGAGATCGTCGGCAGCGACCGCGAGGGCCGAGGCCGCCGTCTGGCCGTGCTCGGGGGCGTGGGGGCTCGAATCCCGGGGTGCCGGAGGCAGCGCCCCGGGACGCACGCTCGGGGGTGGCTCGCTGTGGCCCTGGCTTTCCCGGAGGACCTGAATCTGCTCGAGCAGCTTCTCCCGGTCGAGGGCCATCGTCGTCTCGGTGAGGGTGCGCTGGGTGGTCGCGTCGACGACATCCGAGGACTCGAGGTGCAGGGCGCCCGACTTCAGGCTCTCGGCGAGGGCGTCGACGTAACCGCCGTGCAGGCGACGGGTGAACCAGAGCGCACCGACCGAAGCCACGACGGCGAGGACGATCACGATCGTCGGGGCAAAGGGGGCGGCGATCGCGAGCACACCGAGGGTGATCACACTTCCGATGGCGTCCCCGAGGCGGTTCGAAGCGACGTCGATGATGGTCTTCGTCGGGCGCTTCTTCTCCGTGCTCACGGGGGTGTAAAGGAGCTCGTAGCCGGAGCGGGCGAAGGAGTTCGAAAAGACTCCCTCGACCGCGCGCACGAGGACGACGCTGAAGAACTGTTGCACCGCGGCGCCGAGGGTGCCGAAGATCACCACCGCCGCCGGTAGGAGAGCGATCGTCCCGTCGAGGCCGAGCTTCTGGAGGGCTTTGGCTCCGAACGCCGACTGGGCGACGAAGGTGAGGAACGCGGTCACCGTGTAGAAGAGAGCGAAGAAGCGCATCAGGCTCGCTTCGTCGGTGAACTGCGCGGCGGCCTCGGCCTTGAACGCATAGTCGATGAGAGTCGCGGAGGCCGCGATGAGGGCGACGAGGATGCCGAGCTGCTGGAGGTAGGGCGTCTCCTTGATGATCTGCACGCCGTTGCGGCGCTCGACCTCGGCCGTAGTCCGCCGTGGGGCGCCGCTGCCGACCCGCATGACCAAGAAGCCCGCGAGCAGGTTGAAAACGCAGAGGACGAGCAGGCTGGTCCGCACGTCGTAGATGGCGGCGATGCGTTCGGCTGCGACTCCGCCGACGACACCCCCGAGGGTCGACCCGGTCGCGATCCGTGCCACGTGGCGCTTGGCTGCGTGGGGATCGAAGCGCTCGTTGATGACGGACCAGAAGCCGCTGATGACGATCGAACCGAAGGCGGCGATGTGCAGATACACGAGCCAAGCCACGACGGCCTTCATCTGGGGCGCGAGCCACCACTCCACGGCAAAGAGGACGCCGCTGGCGAAGAAGGCGAAGGGGACGATCCGCGTCGGGCCGAAGCGGGCGAGGCTTCGGCTCATGGCGAGCACGGCGACGATCGAGATGCCGGCCGCGACGATCATGACCTTGGGCAGCTCGGTGGCAGGAAAACTCGAGAGGAAGAGGGCGTCGCGCGCGCTCTTGCCCGCGATCTGCTGGGCGATCATGAGGAAGGCGGCGAGCAAGCCGTAAACGACGGCAGCCCGGTCCGCAGCCGAAGGGCGCGTGACCACGGACCGCAGTCTACCCGTAGGGCCCGTCGGAAGGCCCGATTTCACCAACGATCGCTACGGAACTTCAAGTGATGCCTGCAAATTCGGAGGCCACTTTCGTGCGGATCCTTACAAAGGAGATACCGCCATGATACCGTCACCAATGGGTAGGCAACTGCGCCGGTTCACCTACACTGAGACCCATCATCTGGTAGTTTTTTTGCCCCACCACCACAAGCAGTAGTAGTGTTCATGGCGTGGCACTACGTTGCACTTCAGGTGGTTTCTAGATTTTCCAGGCCCCGTCCCATGGACACCGATTCGGGACGGATCCAAAATCTCCAACCACCGGAAATAACTAGGGAAAGAAAAAAGTGAAACCAGCCCCTCGAAACACTCTTGACGCACCGCAGCCATGGGTTTACCAACAGGACCCTTCCACTACTGGTTGTGGTGGCCACTGTGCGGCCTTGCCTACCAGTTGTGGATTGTTAGTGGATACCGAGGGGAGTCGTTGGGGATTGTCTGTGGACAGACTCCAACGAGTAGGCGGAGGTTTGTCGTGGCGTTAGAGATCAGCAGTGTGAGTAATAACACGGTGAAGCAGGGAAATGGGGCGGCGATGAATGCCGATCTCAAGAGCAAATCCGGTGGTTTG
>JAFDCW010000656.1 GCA_019312705.1 Deltaproteobacteria bacterium | reverse complement strand
TCGGTGGTCTCGGTCCACGAGGTCACCGCGTCCTTCAGCGGACACGTCGTCAAAGAGATGATCGCGGCGCCGACCATCGCGGTCTTCTCCGATGGCAACGAAGACATCGCGACGGGCTACCTGCGCGCCGCCGGCATCCCCCAGTCGAACGGCTCCGAATTCCCCACCGACAAGTGCCGCGACCCCGACGATTGCGGCCCTGGCACCCCGAACCCCGACATGCTCACCGTCGAGTCCATCATGGGTGACATGGGCACCTGCGAGGCGCCCAACATGGACCACCGCAACGGCGCCCTCTTCGGCGCCGACGGAACCCCGGCCTACTGCCAGATCATGAGCATGCACTGGGGCGTGGACGACCGGGAGACCGTCGAGTGCGACGGCGGCGACTGCCCGGCGACCCAGGCCGAGTGTTCGGGCGAAACGTTCACCTACCACGGCCACGAGGTCGTCGCCGAGGTGCGGGCATTCCTCACCTTCCCGACGCACTTCTTCGCCGAATGCCAGGCGGTAAACGCCTACGAAAACCAGGTCCCGAACCCCGCCTGGCCCTACCTCGACGACGACGCTCGGAACGGTCACTTCTTGACCACCACCGGCACGCCCCCGAGCTGCCCCTGTGACGGCGCCACCGACGGTGGCGAGTACGAGTGCGTCGCCATGGGATGCGACGGCGGGACTCGGGACTGCTGCTTGCCGAGGAACGACAAAGAGGTCGGAGCGGGCTTCCTGATCGCCGATCAGCCTGACGAGAACACCCTCCAGACCCTCAACCCACACATCCCGTACAACCAGATGGACGGCTACTACGGAACCGTCGGCGGGAGCGAGCCTGCCTACAACCTCAGCACCTTCCTCGGCACGGCCTACAAGAACGACCTCGACGTCACCTTCATCACGGGCCCCGATGGCCCCGGCGACGAAGACGTATGGATGACGGGCTTCGTCGACGGGGAATGCGACATCATCGGATACGATGAGTTTGACAGGCCGGGAGAATGCGACCTGGGCAAGGTGAGCTACCTCGGTGGCCACCAATACTCGACGAACACACCTATCAGCGACAACCGCGACAGCCAGGGCACCCGGCTCTTCTCGAACGCACTCTTCGAGGCGGACTGCGTCACCGGGGGTATTATCGGGCCCGACCCCAACGACCGGGACGGCGATGGGGTCGTCAACGCCGACGACTCCACGCCCGACGACCGTTTCGCCTGCGGCGACTCGGACATGGACGGATGCGACGATTGCACCAGCGGCACGTTCAACACGGCCAATGACTGCAGCAGCGGCGGGGATGGCGGCACCGATGGCGGGACCGGGTCCGACGACGGCGGCTGCGGCTGCCGGGCAGCCGGCACGGGCGAGGGCGCCACGACCTTCGCGCTCTTTGCCTTGGTAGGCCTCGCACTCCTGCGCCGCAAACGCCGTTGAGGCGCGCCGTGCCCCATGGCCGGGCCTTGCTCATCGGACTGGCTGCGCTGAGCCTCGTGGGCTGCTCCCTCGACACCTCGGCGACGCCGCCCCGCGGCCCGGACTCGCCGGCCGATGCGTCGACGGGCGATGCCGGCGGTGCGGGCCCGCCCGACAGTCGTCCGATCGTCAGGATGGACGACTCGGGGATGACGGGGGACGCCAACATCGACGGTGCGGTGGACTCGGGCACCGCGACGGACGCCGCAGCCGATTCCCGCATGGCCGATACGTCCGTGATGGACTCGGCGGTCCCGGACTCGGCGGTCCTGGACTCGGCGGTCCCGGACTCGGCGGTCCTGGACTCGGCGGTCCCGGACTCGGCGGTCCTGGACTCGGCGGTCCCGGACTCGGCGGTCCCGGACGCGGGAACCGATGCGGGGCCGTTGGCTCCGTGCCGGGATCGGCCGGACGAATGTGTTGGCCTCTTCGGAGGCTTCTGCGACGCAACTTCGTCCTGCGACGAAGGTGTGTGTTGCATGGGCCGCAGCTGCGGCGCGGCCGGAACATGCACTCAAACGTGCGAGGGCATAGGCGAGTGTCCTATCGGCATGGGGTGCGCGCACGGCTTCTGCTTCTTCACCTGTTCGTCGAGCGCTGACTGCTTCAGCACGATGACCTGCGCCCACCGCAATACCATCTGCGAGTGGTGAACGGCGCCCGCCCCCTGGCTCGGATGGCCGCTCGGAGGGCGACCGCGACCGCTCACTGAAGGCCTGAAGGCGGCGAGGCGAAGGCGCCCCATGGTTCGTACATGAAAACGAACCACGCGCTACGCGTTGCCGTGCTGCTCATCGGGGCCCTCTGGGGACCGGGCGCCGCCCTCGGCACCACGGCGGGGCCGCTCTACGATGGCGACCTCGAAACGCAGCTCGCCCACGCGCGAGGCGTCGCGCGGTGGGTCGACGAACCCCTCTCGGAAGCCGACTTCGCGACCGGGTCCCAACGCTTCGACGGAGAGTGGCTCTTCGGAACCTACGTGATGGGTGCCATCGGCCACGGCCAGGTCGCCCTCGAGCATCCCGAGTACCGGGCCCTCGGGGGGCGACGTATGCAGCGAGCGATCGATGCGGCGCTCACGCGGGAAGTTCGTGCTTTCGATCGCGCCGCGTGGGGCACGGACCCCCTCGATGACATCGGCACGGGCCGCGCCCACGTCGCGTTCCTCGGGTACCTGCACCTCGCCCTCGCGTTGCACCGGCAGGTAGACCCCGAGTCGAAGTTCATCGAGCTCGAAGAATCGATCACCCGGCACCTCACCGGCCTCATGGAACGAAGCGCGACCGGCCTCCTCGAGACCTACCACGGGGAGGTCTATCCGGTCGACAACGCGGCCTTCATCGGGGCCCTCGGCGTTCATGACACCGTGACCGGCGAAGACCATCGCCCCCTCATTCGCCGCTTCCGGGCGGAACTCCGAGGGCGCTACATGTCGGCCGAGACGGGCCTGCTCTACCAAAGTGTCGCGCAACGCGGCGGTCGCCCCGTCGATGCTGCCCGGGGCTCGGGCACAGCCCTCGCGACCTACTTCCTCGCGTACGCCGACCCGGAACTCTCGCAGCAGCTGTGGTCTGCGATGCGCCGGGAGCTCTACCGCCAGGGCCTCGGCCTCGGGGCGATGCGCGAGTACGCCCCGGGCCCCGGCGGCGGGGGAGACATCGACTCGGGGCCGGTCATCCTCGGCTTGGGCGTTTCGGCGACCGGCTTCGCCATCGGCGCCGCCCGGGCCCACGGCGACCGCGACGCCTACCGCAGCCTCTACGCCACCGCGGCGCTCTTCGGCGTGCCGACCGAGGCAGGCGACCGAATCTCGTTTGCCCTCGGGGGACCGATCGGTGACGCGATCATGTTCGCCATGTTGACCGCTCCTCGTGCCGTGCCCCGGGGGGGCGCATGAAGCGGTGGGTCGTACTGGGTCTGGTCGCGGTCTCCGGCCTCGTCGTTCACGAACTCTGGGCAGAAATGCTCATCGCCGAAAACGTGGCGACGATCCTGCTCTCGGGGGGGG
>JAFDCW010000655.1 GCA_019312705.1 Deltaproteobacteria bacterium | reverse complement strand
CGCCACCGTCGAGGACCTTCAGGGAACGGTAGACTTCGATGGTGAAGTCGACGTGCCCGGGGGTGTCGATGATGTTGAGCTGGTAGTCATTCCAGAAGCAGGTCGTCGCGGCCGACTGAATCGTGATGCCGCGCTCCTGCTCCTGCTCCATGAAGTCGGTCGTCGCCGCGCCGTCATGGACCTCACCGATTTTATGAATCTTTCCGGTGAGCTTGAGGATGCGCTCAGTCGTCGTGGTCTTGCCCGCGTCGACGTGTGCAAAGATGCCGATGTTCCGGTATTTGGAGAGGTCCTTGGCCATGCTTCTGTATCCGTTTTCGGGCCCTTCGCGGGCCGTTCGCAGGGGGCCTATTAGCCATGCCGGAGGCGGATCGGCAAGCGAGGATTGGCTGTCTCGCGCGCGAGGCCGCTTTCCGGGTGAAAAACCGGCAATTCCAGGACCAATATCTTAGGCTCCCGCCGATGAACGAGCAGGTGAGCGGGGCGGCGGTCTTCACGGTCAGCGAGCTGGATGCGCCCGAGTACCCGCCGAACCAGGGGGTCTTCCTCGCAGGTATCCTGGGCAAAGCGCGGGGCGACGGCTTTGGGCTCTATCGCGGGACGATCAACCCGGGGTGTGAGATCGCCAGGGAGATTCACCCGGAGACGTCAGAGACGGTCTACATCCTCGCCGGGCTTGCCGTCGCCACGGTCGAAGACCAAGAGGTCGCCCTCGGCCCGGGGCAGGTGATCCACGTCGACAAGAACGTGCACCACGGGCTGCGGAATATCGGAGAAGAGGTCTTGGACTTCATCGTGATCGGTCACCCCGACTTCTGAGTCCCAGAGCCGGTCATCGGCGACGGCGACGCAAGCCGACCAGCACGACCAGGGCGAGCAAGGCGGCTCCCGGCGAGGCGGGCCCGGAACCCTCGGGCACCCCGCAGGAACAGCCGCCCTCCTCCGGCATCATCATGCCGCTGTCGAGGGCGCCGTCGATCGGCGTCTCGCCCCCGTCGGTTTCGGCATCAGCTTCGGCGTCGGCCGGGGTGCCGCTGTCGACGATTGAGCCGTCGGGCATGGAACCATCGGGCATGGAACCATCGGGCATCGAACCGTCAGGCGTCGCGCCGTCGGGCATCCCGCCGTCGGGTATCCCGGCATCCGCCACACAACCAGCGATGGGCGAGTTCATGCATCCGCCGGGTTCGGCGCAGGCGTCGGCGGTGCAGGGGTCCGAGTCATCGCAGGCGAGGGTCGTCCCCGACGCACACGCGCCGGACGCGCAGAGTTCGTCGCCATTGCAGACCATCCCGTCGGCGCAGGGCTCGCCGTCGGCGACAACCATATCAGTGGGGCACAGGGCGGCTGCCCCATCGCATGCTTCCGCCACGTCGCACACCCCCGCTGCGGTGCGGCATTCGGTCCCGGCTCCCAATACGGCATCCGCGGGGCAGGCCACGCCGGCGCCGGAGCAAAGCTCCGCGGGGTCGCAGGCCCCGCCAGACGCTCGGCATTCGGTCGCCGCAGCGAGGAAGGCGTCCGTCGCACACACGGCGCTCGCCCCGTCACAGGTCTCTAGGGCATCGCAGGCTCCCGCCGTGCCGCGGCACACCACCCCCGCCGCGACGACCCCGTCGACGGGGCAGACCGTGCCTACTCCGTCGCAAGCCTCGGCAGCATCACAAAGGGTCGTTACCGCACGGCAGATGAGCCCGGCTGCCGCGGGGCTCGCGCTCTGATCGCAGGTCCCGCTCCCGTCGCACCGCGCGAGCGCGCAGTCGCCCGGACTGGTGTCCGCGCACGCCGTGCCCGCCGGCTCCCCGGCGTCCGCCGGGCACGCCGCCAGGGTGCCATCGCACAGCTCCCTCGCATCGCACTCGCCCGCCGATACGCGGCATTCCGTGCCGCTCGGCGAGATGGTGTCCCCGGGGCACGCCCCCGCGGATCCGGTGCATTGCTCTGCCGGGTCGCACAGCCCCGCCGAGACGCGACACTCGGTGCCCCCGGCGACGAGGAGGTCCGTCGGGCAGGCCGCGGCCGCGCCGTCGCAAGCCTCGGCGACGTCACAGAGGCCCGTCGCCCCCCGACATTCGGTCCCCGCCGCGGATACCCCGTCGGCGGGACAGCCAACGGCCGCGCCGGTGCACGATTCTGCGACGTCACAGAGCCCGACCGCCGGCCGACAGCTCGTGCTGGATGGCAGCAAGGCGTCCCTCGGACACACGGCGCTCGCCCCGTCACAGATCTCCAGGGCATCGCAGGCCCCCGCCGCGCCGCGGCACACGACCCGCGCCGCGACGACCCCATCGACGGGACAGACCGTGCCTACTCCGTCGCAGGCCTCCGCGGCGTCACAGAGGGTCGTTACCGCGCGGCAGATGAGCCCGGCCGCCGCGGGGCTCGCGCTCTGATCGCAGATCCCGCTCCCGTCGCACCGCGCGAGGCCGCAGTCGCCAGGGCTGGTGTCCGCGCACGCCCTGCCCGCCGGCTCCCCGGCGTCGGCCGGGCAGGCCGCCAGGGAGCCGTCGCACAGCTCCCTCGCGTCGCACTCGCCCGCCGATACGCGGCATTCGGTGCCGCTCGGCGAGATGGTGTCCCCGGGGCACGCCCCCGCGGATCCGGTGCATTGCTCTGCCGGGTCGCACAGCCCCGCCGAGACGCGACATTCGGTGCCCCCCGCGAGGAGGAGATCCGTCGGGCAGGCCGCGGCCGCGCCGTCGCAGGCCTCCGCCTGGTCGCAGAGCCCGGAAGCCCCACGACAGACGCTTCCGGCAGACGAAATCGTGGCCGCCTGGTCACAAACGCCCGCGCCATCGCAGGCCGGGGCCGCGCAGTCCCCAGGGGTCGTGTCGCTGCACGCCGCGCCAGGGGCCTCGAGTGCGTAGCCGTCAGACGCACAGGTCCGCGCCGAGGCTCCCGCACAGGCCCCGGCCCCGTCGCAGGCTTCGCCCGTCGTGCATCGGTCTCCATCCGAGCAGTCCGCCCCCGCCAGGAGGGCGACCCCGGAGCCGTCGACGCACCCCGCCGTCGGCATGTTGGGCGTACTCGAAGCTGCGGCCGCGAAGTCGGCGCTGCAATCGTCGGTATCGAGCAGCATGCGCGTACGCTCGAGGGGCGCCGCCGTGACGCCGGGATGAGCGGTGACGCCGGGAAAGCTCCCGGTGCCCCAGGCGACAGCATCGACGACGGTATCGTAGGGGTCGACCAGAATCAGTTCGTCGCCGCCGTTCGCGAGGGCGAGGCTGCCCGTGCCCCAGTTCGTATCGCGACCGAGGGTCGGCACCAGGGCGTTCGAAGCGATCAACTCGTAGTCCGGGTCACGACCCAACGTCGTGCGAAACACCGTCGCGCGGTTCGCGACGGTGATGGCGTCACCAAATTCTAGCTGCGGCGATGCCGGGAATACCGCCATGGCTTCGGTGCCTCCGACGGTCTCCTCGTCACCGACTCGATAGCCTTCGAGGCTCTGAAGACCGAGCGCGAGGCTCGTGACCTCGAACATCTCCCCCGACGGTTCCGCCGCCGGATCGTAGAGCACCTCGGTGATGATCGCCGGCGGAACCGGCTCGAGGTCCACGTCCGCGCCGATGTGCATCTCGAAAGTGTAGTCGACGATTCCGTCCATCACCTCGGCCCAGGTATTCGCGGTGGAACCGGGGTCGCCGTAGTTGGAGATGACGTCGAGGGCGTCACTCGAACCCGAGATGTCCCAGGTATCGTCCGACGTCGTCGACCGGAAAGTGGCGACGGTGAAGCGCATCGCCTCGCGAGTCGCCGTGGAGTAGCCGATGTCGGCGAAGGGCACGGCGATCTCGACGACGGCCCCGCCAGACACCGCGGCGATGGCGTTGGTGCCCGTCGTCGTAACGGGCCCGCCCGCGGAGGTATCGACCCGGGGCGCGGCGCCCCCGGACCCGAAGCTCGTGCGCACCAAGGCCTCCCACGCGACGGCGCTCCCGACATCGGTATCGGCGAGACCGAAAAACGCGGTGGTGCCGCTCCCGACGGCGCCGTCCATGTCGATGGCAACCTGCACCATCGGCGCACCATCGCCGGAGAGCGTGGTCGCCGCGGGAAAGACGGCGAGGATGTAGAGAGTCGTCGCGTCGGTGGTGACCGCGAAGAAGCTGAGGTCGCCCTGACCATCGGGCGCGGCGAAATCCGTGCGCTCGTCGCCCGTCGCGTCGGTCCAGACGAGCTCTCCGTTCTGGGCGGCGTTGCGGACGACCCGGCCGAGGTCTGTGCCCCCGGCCGTCGCGAACCAGTCGGAGGCGTCGCCGTCGACGGTCACGGGATGGGCGTGGGCAACCGAGGACGGCCCAAAGGCCAGCGCGAGCAAGAGAGAGGAAGCACTGACGTACGCAAACCGCGAGGTGATCTTGCCCATGATGTTCCGAGGCTCTCGCATCTGGGCCGCGGCGTCTTGCCTCATCGCGGAATACATCGTGCATATTGGGTTCCCAACGCCGACATCGCGGCACACCCCGGCACACGGAGTACACATGCGCAGTCTCACGCTTCTATTGGTCTTGCTCTCAGCCCCCTCGGTCCTCTTGGCCGCGTGCACGGACTCCCACGACGCCAGCGATTCGGGGACCCGGGACTCCAGCCTCACCGACAGCAGCGCTGGCGACTCCGGGGCCATCGACTCGGGCCCCGACGACGGCGGCCCTCCCCCCGACTACTTCGCCTGCGACTACCCGATTGACTGCGTCGTGACCGCAAATACCTGCTGCGGGGTTTGCGGTCGTGCAACCGCGGACGATGTCACGAGCATCAACGGCGACCGACGCGACGACTACTACGCGGACATTGCGTGCACCGAGCCCGTCCCATGCCCCGCCTGCGCCGAGATGCCCAACCCGAACCTCATCGCCGGGTGCACCGGCGTGTCTGGCATGTGCTCCCTCATCGATATCGAGAACGACGAGGAGATCTCGGGATGCAGCACGAACGACGATTGCATCGTCCGGGTGCCGACGTGCTGCGCGTGCGGCGCCGATACCAGCCCCCACAACCTAGTCGCGGTCAGCCGAGACGGCCTCGGCGTTCTGCTGCCCCAGATTTGCGACCCCCGGGCCGATTGCGCGACCTGCGAGCCGGTCTACCCGGACGATGTCAGCGCGGTCTGCACCGAAGGGCTCTGTCGCCTCGTGCTCCCTTGACGGCGCCCCGGCTGCGCCCGAAGAGCTATGCTCACCCTGCCGGGGCATCTTTCGGCAGAGGTCGGAGGCGGTGAGCAAATGAGCGATGACACGGTGATCGAGGTGATGCCCCTGGGGTTCCCATGGGTGACCATCGACCCGTTTCTCTTCTGTGTGCACCACGACGATGCGTACCCCCGGGGCAACGCAGCGATGGGCCCCGAAGCCTCCCTCGCGGGGCGCAACATCGGCATGGACTTCGATGGCATCGACGGCTGGCGCATGTACCACGGCGACGTCGTCCCGGGCTTCCCCCGCCACCCGCACCGCGGCTTCGAGACGGTCACCGTCGCCCGCCGCGGCTTGATCGACCACTCGGACTCCCTCGGCGCGACGGCTCGATTCGGAAACGGCGACTGCCAGTGGATGACCGCCGGCAAGGGCGTGGTGCATTCGGAGATGTTCCCCCTCGTCAACCGCGACGCCGACAACCCCCTCGAGCTCTTCCAGATCTGGCTCAACCTCCCGCGCACCGACAAGATGGTCGAGCCCTATTTCACGATGCTCTGGGGCGACACCATCCCCAGGCACACCTCCACCGACGAGGGCGGCCGAGAGACCGAGGTCACGATGCTCGCCGGGGCCCTCGGCGAGCACACCCCTCCGTCGCCGCCTCCAAACTCCTGGGCCTCGCGCCCCGACTCCGACATCGCCATCTGGACCCTGCGCCTGGCCCCCGGGGCCACCTGGACCGTGCCCCCTGCGAAGAGCGGCACCAACCGCGTGCTCTACTTCTTCCGCGGCGCGTCCCTCGACGTCGCCGGAACCGACGTCCCCCTCACCCACGGCGCCCGGGTCCGCGGTGACGCCGAAGCTCGTCTACAAAACGGCGACGAAGAGGCCGAGGTCCTCATGCTCCAGGGCCGCCCCATCGGCGACCCCGTCGTTCACTACGGCCCCTTCGTGATGAACGAGCGGCCGGAGATCCAGCAGGCGATGAACGACTACCGACGCACTGGCTTCGGCGGTTGGCCCTGGAAGAGCGACGGCCCGACCCATGCACGCGACCAGGGCCGCTTCGCGGTGCACGCGGATGGGCGTCGAGAAGAGCCGCAAGAGGTCCCCGAGTAGAGCCCGCCGGAAACCCGACGGCGACGGGAACGGGAACGGGAACGGGAACGGACACGGAAACGGAAACGGAAACGGAAACGGAAACGGGAAC
>JAFDCW010000654.1 GCA_019312705.1 Deltaproteobacteria bacterium | reverse complement strand
CGCGCCATCGAGAAGGAACGCTTCACGGTCCTCCGCAAGGAGGTTGCGGCGGAAGCGCCGCGTCTGCGCACCCTCGGGGCCCGCCTCGCCGACCTCGACGTGCACGCATCCTTCGCCGAGGGCGCCCACCGCTATGGCTACGTGCGCCCCGAGGTCGACGACACCCTGAGCCTCGACCTCGTGGAGGCCCGGCACCCCATCGTCGAGCGCCTCGCGGCGGCCGGGGAGTTCGTGCCCAACGATGTGCGCCTCGACGTCGACGAGGCTCGCTTGATGATCATCACCGGCCCCAATATGAGCGGAAAGTCGACGGCGATGCGGCAGGTCGCCCTCGCCGTCATTCTCGCCCAGGCGGGGGGCTTCGTGCCGGCGAAGAGCGCGCGCATTGGGGTCGTCGACCGCATCTACACCCGGGTTGGCGCGAGTGACAATCTCGGCCGTGGTCAGTCCACCTTCATGGTGGAGATGATCGAGACCGCGGCCATCCTCCGGGGCGCGACGCGGCGGTCGCTGGTGATCCTCGATGAGATCGGCCGCGGCACGAGCACCTACGACGGCCTCGCCATCGCCTGGGCCGTGGCCGAACACATTCACGACGTGATCGCCTGCCGGGCGATGTTCGCGACCCACTACCACGAGCTCTGTGAGCTCGCCGAGACCCGGACGACGGTCCTCAATACGAACGTCGCCGCGAGCGAGTACGACGGTGAGGTCGTCTTTTTGCACAAGCTCGTTTCGGGCAGCGCCAATCGCAGCTACGGCGTGGCGGTCGCGCGCCTGGCGGGGGTCCCCGAAATCGTCTTGGCTCGGGCCCGGAGGATCCTCGGCGACCTCGAGGACGGCGCGCCGTTGCCCTCCGGGGCCTCCCCCCGGGCCCCCGGCGCTCCGGGCGCCCTCGGCGGGGCCGCGCCGCAGCTCGACCTCTTCGGCGCGCCGGCGCCGCGGGAGTCCGAGGTCGAAGCCACGCTCAAGAACCTCGACATCGATCAGTTGAAGCCGGTGGATGCCCTGGTGGCCCTGGCCCGGCTCAAGGACCTGCTCGAATGATCGGGCTCAGGGGGCTGCGTTCCGGGTCGACCCGGACTGATCGCGGGGTTAGCATGGCCGCCCATGGCGGATAAGAACCACGACTTCGCCAGCGTTCGGGACGCTCTGCTCTCGGCGGATACGGCGCTCGTCGAGGCCCTCGACGCCCGTGCCCGGGCCATCGAGGCCCTCGTGGCCCTCCGGCTTCGAGAGCCCGAGGCCTACCTTGCGCTGCCCCGGGACGAAGAGGTCATACGCGCCGCCATCGAGCGCGCCGAAGCCTTTCCCGAGCAGTCCCTCACAACCGTCGTCCGTGAGGTGCTCAGCGCATCGGCGCAGATGGTCGCCCCGGTGTCGGTCGCCTATCTCGGCCCCGCCGGGGGGTTCGCCGAGGCCGCGGCCCGGCAACACTTCGGGGCGGCGGCGGAGCTCTTGGTCGTCTCCGGGGTCGCCGAGGTCCTCGAGGACGTGGCTCGGTCCCGGGTGTCGTTCGGCGTCGTCCCCCTCGAGACGTCGAGCGACGGAGCCATCACCGCGACCCTCACGGGCTTGCTGCTCGCCGACGTCAAAATCCGCGGCGAGCTCTCGGTCCCGGCGAGCTATCACCTGCTCTCGTCGACCGGCAACGCCTCGGACATCGACAAGGTCTACGGCGCTCCCGGCGCCCTCGCCGCGTGCGTAAAGAAGCTCCGGGAGCTGCACCCCAAGGCCACGTTGCTCGATGTGCCCTCGGGGGACGTCGCGGCGGAGTTTGCGTCCGGTGACCACGGGGCCGCGAGCGTCGGGACCGAGTACACGGCGACGGTCCACGGCCTGCGCATCGTCCGCGAGCGCATCGAAGACGTCGCGGGCATCGAGACGCGCTTTGCCGTCATCGGCACGGACTACCCGACGCGCACTGGCCAGGACCGCACGGTCGTCGCGGTCTCGGTCCACGACGAACCCGGGGCCCTCTTCAAGGCCTTGGCACCCTTCGCCGAGCGCGGTATCAACCTCACGCGCCTCGAGTCCCGGCCGGGCCGAGGCACGCCCTATCGTTACGTCTTTTTCGTCGAATTCGACGGCCACCTGACGGACCGCTCGGTGCTGACCGCGGTCGAAGAACTTCGGGGCAAGAGCCGGATGCTGAAGGTGCTCGGCTCATACCCCCGCCCTACCTGACTCGAGGAAATATGGAACGTCTCGTCGCCGACAACATCGAGCGGTTGATCGCTTACACGCCCGGTAAGCCGATCGAGGAGCTCGAACGGGAGCTCGGCATCACGGACGTCATCAAGCTCGCGTCGAATGAGAACCCAGTCGGGCCTTCGCCCCGGGTCCTCGAAGCGATCAGCCGGGCGGCGACGGAGATTCACCGCTACCCGGACGCGGCCGGCTTCGCCCTGCGCAAGGACCTTGCTGCGTTTCATGGCGTGACCATGGAGGAGATTTGCCTCGGCAACGGCAGCAACGAGCTCATCGATATCGTGTGCCGCGCGTACGCATCGCCCAATGAGCACGTGGTCTTCGGAGACCCGAGCTTCATCTGCTACTGGCTGGCGGCCACGGCGGCCAACGTGCCGTTCACCAAGGCCCCCCTTCGAGACGGCATTCACTGGGACGTCGACGCTCTCCTCGAAGCGGTGAAGCCCGAGACGAAGGTCCTCTTCCTCGCGAACCCGAACAACCCCACGGGCACCCACGTCGGCGCGTCCGAGCTTCGCCGGCTGCTCACCGAGCTCCCGCCCCAGGTGGTCCTCATCCTGGACGAGGCTTACGTGCAGTTTGCCGACGCCCCGGACTTCGAGAGCGGCCTCGGCCTCCGCGACCTCCGGGAGCGCCTGGTGGTGCTCCGGACCTTCTCGAAGGCCTATGGCCTCGCTGCCCTCCGGGTCGGCTACGCCATCGGAAATCCCGAACTCATCGACTACATCAACCGCGTCCGGGCCCCCTTCAACGTCGGCTCCCTCGGTCAGGCGGCGGCTCGGGTGGCCCTCGACGACCAAGAGTGGGTGGCCCGCTATGTCGAAATGAACCGGGTCGAGCGGGCCCGGGTGAGCGAAGGCCTCCGGGGCCAAGGGTTCGAGGTCGCACCGAGCCAGACGAACTTCGTGCTCGCCAACTTTGGCCGACCCGGCGAAGAGATCTACGACGTCCTGCTCCGGCAGGGAGTGATCGTACGGCCGATGCCGCCGCCCATCGCGACCTGGCTGCGCATCACCATCGGCACGCCCGACGAAAACGACCGGCTGCTCGGCGCGGTTCAGGAGCTCGCCGTGCATGGCGCCGGGCCGGGGGCACCGCTGACGACGGACGCCCTGCTTCCGTCCGACGCGTACGTGGTGGCCCGCCTCGACCTGGCCCAGCTGCGCTCTTCACCGGACTGGGACGTGATCGAGGGTTGGGTCCTCACGGCCGAAGAGAACATCGAGTCCGTCCTGCCGAGCCTCGGTGGAGGGGAGCTTCGCCGCTGGCTCGGCCTCACCGACCGGGTGTGGGTGGCCTTCGTGCCGTCGGGCGACGCTCGTCGTCCCGGCATCGTCACTCTCGCCGAAGGGCGTTTCGAAGCGTCGGCCATCGACGCCAAGCTCGGCGGCCTCGGGGGCGACCGACCGATCCTCGCCCGAGTCCCGGACCAGCCCCAGCGCTTCCGCGGATCCTGGTGGTTCGAGGAGGTCGCCGTCATCGAGGATGGCCTCGTCGTAGCGACGACGCCGGGGCTGCTCGACCCGGTGCGCGCGCGCCACGAGTCTCAGGAGGGGCAGAGCCCGCTCTCCCAGCCCGTCCTCGAGGAGATGGCTTCGCGCATCGACTTCACCCAACACGCGGTCTCCGCGGTGGCGGACTTCATCCCCGAAGCCAAGGCGGCCTTCGCCGTGGGCCTCGAGCCAGACCGCCGAGACGCCCTCGAAGCGGCCACCGCTGGCGGTTTTCACCTCAGCCTCTCAGACGGCCTCGATGGGCTGGTCCTCCTCGATACGACTTCCCCCCAGGTCGCCGCGGCCCTCGTCTCCGAGGTCGAACGGAGGCGGGACGCCACGCGCAGGAACCCCCTCGTCGCCTTGATGGGCCTTGCCCCGCTCCTCGAGGGCCTCGGCGCCGCGGCCACCGATGGGACGGCTCAGGCCACCCTCCGGGTCGGAGCCGAGGATACGCGGACCGTTCTCGGCCGGGCCTCGAGCTTCGTTGGCCTCGGCATCGCAGCGGCCATGTCGGAGTTGCCGCGGCCTGAGCCCATTTCGTCGACCGGCGGCCCGACCGCGGCTCCGGGACCCACGCCGTGAAACGTTGGCGCATCCGCTCCCGGGGGGCCCTCCGAGGGACGGTCGCGGTGCCCGGCGACAAGTCCATCGGCCACCGCTCTCTGCTCTTTGGCGCCCTCGCCGAGGGCACGTCGACGGTCCGAGGGCTTTCCGGAGGCCTCGACAACCAGGCGACCAGCGACGCGATGGTCGCCATGGGGGCCAAGATCGAACCGGCCGAAGACCTCGGGTCCGGGGCGGTCCGGATCGAGGGCGTCGGCCTCCGGGGCCTCTCGATGGCCCAGGGGCCCATCGATTGCGGCAACTCCGGTACGTCCATGCGGCTGCTCGCGGGGCTGCTCTCGGCGCAGAAGTTCGGGACCCGCCTCGTCGGCGACGAGTCTCTGACCGGGCGGCCGATGATGCGCATCGTCGGGCCGCTCCGTGCCCGGGGGGCCCACATCGCCGGCGTCAGCGGCAAGAAAGAGGGCGAGACCTACCCGCCGCTTTCGATCGCGCCCCTGCTCGAGGACGAGGTCCTTCGGGGCATCGAATACGACATGCCCGTCGCGAGCGCCCAGGTGAAGAGCGCGCTGCTCTTGTCGGGGCTCTATGCCGGCGGGCCGACGGCGCTGAAAGAGCCGACCCTGTCGCGGGACCATACGGAGCGCATGCTGGTCGCCCTCGGCGTGCCCCTCGAGACGGTGGGACCGATGGTGATGTTCGATCCGGCGAAGTTTCGGGGCGGGTGGCATGCCTTCGACTGGACGGTCCCTGGGGATCTGTCGAGCGCTGCGTTCTTGATCGTCGCGTCGCAGGTCGTTCCCGGGAGCGAGATGCGGCTCCGGGGCGTCGGCATCAACCCGACCCGGAGCGGCATCCTCGATGCTCTGCGTCCGATGGGCGCCCAGGCGTCGGTCGAATGGAAAGACGCCGGGGCCGGAGACGAGCCGACCGGCGACATCTCGCTCAGGTACACGCAACTCCGGGGCGGCCTCGTCGGGGGGGAGATGCTCACCCGCATGATCGACGAGGTCCCCGCCTTCTGCGCGGCTGCGGCCGTCGCCAAGGGGCGGACCGAAATCCGTGATGCCCACGAGCTGCGGGTCAAAGAGAGCGACCGCCTCGACGCGATGAGCTCGGTCCTCCGCGCCTTTGGGGTCGAGCACACGGAGCTCGACGACGGCCTGATCATCGAAGGCTCGGGGGGCGCACCCCTCGCCGGGGGAGCGCGGGTCGCGAGCCGCGGGGACCACCGCATCGCCATGGCGGCGGCCATCCTGGGCCTCGCCGCGGACGGAGAGACCACCGTCGACGACGTCGGCTGCGTCGATACGAGCTTCCCAGGCTTCGCCGAGTTGCTCACCAAGCTCGGCGCCGACGTGGTCCAAGAAGACATCGAAGACATGGAAGACATGCAAGAGTCGGCCGAGAGAGCAAATAGAGAAGGAGAGGGCACGTGAGAGAACGACCCGTCGTCGCGATCGATGGCCCCGCCGGGGCCGGCAAGTCCACCGCGAGCCAGCGCCTCGCCCAGCGCCTCGGCTTTGTCCTCGTCGACACCGGCGCCCTCTACCGGGGCGTGGCCCTCGCGGCCCGGGAGGCCGGGGTCAGCTGGGACGAGGGAGACGCCCTCGGGGTGCTCACCGAGACCCTCGATCTGACCTTCGTCCTCGGGGAGGGCGGAGCCCCGCTGCTGCACGTGGCCGGCGTCGACCGTTCCGTGGACATTCGCACCCCAGAGATGTCCCAGGGCGCCAGCGACGTGTCGCGCCACGGTCCGGTCCGGGCGGCCCTCCTCGGGCTCCAGCAACGCCTCGGGGCAGAGGGCGGGGTGGTCCTCGAGGGTCGGGACATCGGCACCGTCGTCTTTCCCGACGCCGAGGTGAAGGTCTACCTGACGGCGACGGCCGAGGAGCGAGCCCGGAGGCGCTTCGAGGACCTCCGGGCCCGCGGAATTGAAGCGGATATCGCGGAGGTCCAGCGCAAGATCGAGGAACGCGACGCCCAGGACTCGGGTCGCGCGGTCGCTCCCCTGAAGCCCGCCGCCGACGCCATCATCGTCGACTCGTCGAAAATGAATCTCGACGAGGTGGTCGATGAGCTCGTCCGGGTCGTCACGAGCCGCTAGCCTTCGCTTAGCCCTCGCTGGATGCGAATGGCCTCAATTTGCCCGCATTGACAGGCTTATGGGCGACTGCTACCCCTACGCGCCTCGCGAGTCTTGGGGGTAATTCGACCCTCGATCGCGGCCAACAACCCTAGCTGGGCATCACATTCGGGACCGTCCGGTCCCTTCACCGATGCGCACTCGTTTCCTGAGGAAACAACCTAAAAG
>JAFDCW010000070.1 GCA_019312705.1 Deltaproteobacteria bacterium | reverse complement strand
TGACCCCTCCCCTGCCCTTTCGGCGGACGCCGAAAGGGCAGCAGGCGCGTTTTGTCAGGGTGCAGCGACAGGCCGTACTTGCCCATCCGCTGCGGCAACACCTCCATCACACGCCGCGCATCGGCCTCCAGTTCGAAGCCGATCACGAAGTCGATCGCGCTCGATCTCCCCAACGGAGGCAACATCCTGATCACAGGCACCGGCACCTGGAACCAAACCGGGGGCGCGACAATCGGTGACGGCACGGGTGACATCGGCTCGATGACGGTTCTCGGCAGTCTCAACAAGGGCGGCAGTGGGTCGTTTACCGTGGCGTCCGACTTCCGCTGTGCCGGGACGATGACGGTCACCGAAGGCGAGGTCTCCGTGCGAGGGGCGTTCCGCCTCGACGAAACCGGCACGTTCATCGGCGGCGGGACCGACGCCCTCGGCATGAACGTGCGCCTCCAGGTGCCCATGGCGTCACCGGCAGTGCTGGCCGGGACCGTTCGCGTGGACGCTGCCGGCAGCGCCGGACGGCTCGATATTCTGGGCGCCGTGACGCTCGCCTCCACATTCGTCGCGGAGGTCGACGTACCGGGAACGGGCGCGATTCCCACAGAGAACCTGGGCTTCCTCACCGGAGGCCAGGTGCTCGGCGGCACCCTCGACGTCACCGTTGGCTCGCCGCCGACGACCGGCGACATGTTTCGGGTCGTTACGACCGTCAGCGCTACGGGCAGCTTCGACACGATCATCGGCGCAGGGGCGTTCACCGGCATCGTGGAGGACGGAAACGGTGTCTTGCTGACGCGGTGACGCGCCCTGGCCGACAACTATCCTGACACTCCGCTTCACAGCCCTCCTGAATTGATCGCGTGGTGGCGGAAGGGCGTATTTCGTAGCAAGTTCTGCGAAGTACCGCCCTCCGCTGCGACGCGATCAGTACACCCAGGCTGTGAAGCGGGGCCTCGTCTCCGGTGGCGGTTGAGCGTCTGTCGCCGGTCGGGCTCGAGGAGGTTCGGGCTGGTAAGGTCGAGCAGAACTGCCTGAGCTACTGCCGCTCCGGGAGGCTGCGGGACCACTGCCTGGCCCAACATACCCATTTCGGGTAGAATCATACCCGTAATGGGTAAGTTGGCATCTCGACGGTCGCTGGCGGGGGCGCTCTTCTCTTCGACCCAGGCACGTCTGCTGGCCTTGCTCTTTGGGCAGCCCGACCGAAGTTTCTTTACGAGCGAGATCATCACCGATGTCAAAGCTGGCAGTGGTGCCGTCCAACGACAACTGAAGCGGTTGACCGAGGCAGGTCTCGTGACCGTGTCGCGTGTGGGACGCCAAACGCACTATCGCGCGAACACAGCCTCGCCGATCTTCGCCGAACTCAGCTCGATCGTGCGGAAGACCGTGGGCGTCGCCGAGCCCCTCCGCGAGGCGCTGGCCCCGCTCGCCGACCGGCTCGACCTCGCACTGGTGTACGGCTCCGTGGCGAAGGGCACCGATCGTTCCGAGAGTGACATCGACCTCATGCTCGTCTCGCACGACCTCAGCCTTGAGGAGGTTTACCGCGCGCTGGCCGACACCGAGACTGCACTCGGCCGGGAGATTCGACCGATGCTCTACACGCCGGACGAGCTCGACCGGCGCCTCGGCAAGAGCGCGTTCGTGAAGCGTGTACTGGCGGGTGATACGATCGTGCTCATCGGAGAGATTCCTGTTGGCCATTCCTGAGCTCGACAACCTCGTTCGCATCGGCAAGCTGTCGAAAGAGGGTTCTGACGCGGACGAGATCGACGGCCTCGTCGCAAGCGCCCGCGCTCGGCTCACCGACGCTGAAAACGAGAGCCTTCATCTCGAGAGCCGGTTCGACCTCGCATATAATGCGGCCCATGCCCTGGCTCTCGCCGCGCTCCGGTGGCACGGCTACCGTTCGGACACTCGATATTTGGTGTTCCAGTGCACGAAGCACACCGCGGGACTGTCGCCGGAGAAATCGCGCATCCTCGATGACGCGCACAGAAAGCGGAACATGGCGGAGTACGAGGGTCAGGTCGAGGTGGATACGGCTGTCGTCAACGGACTGACGAGAGTCGCCCGCGAGCTGGAGAAGCAGGTCGATGCACTGGGGCCCGTTCTCTAGGCCGCATTGGGATGTGCCAGCGATACTCCGTGATGTGAGGCTGGCTCGGGAAGGGCCTGTCGATGTCGTCTGGATGCGACGGATCGCCTGGATGGAGCTTCAGGCTGCGTTCCAACGCCTCTTGGGCCACGAGTGGGGCAGAATGGAGTTGGGTGAGACCCGTTGCCATGAGTGCGGAAGCCATGCCCACGACCGGTGTGTCGGAGTCCGCGCGGAGATCGCGGAGCTGGACAGCGGTTGAGGAAGGTCGCCTCATGCGCCCGAAGAAGCCGCGGCGCGGGCGCTTCACGGAGAGCTCGAGCTGCATCCCCGCGAGCGGCACCGTCCAGACGTCGTCCCGATCCACGATCGTTTCCGAGTCGCGGGCGGCGTCGACGAACTCGAGAAGGAGCTTTGCGCCAAGCCCGCAAGCCTCATGCCCGAAGGGCGACAACCCAATTCCGAGGACTTGCTGCTCCGCGACGACAGAGGTGGCCGCCGACCCGCCGATCGGTCGCCACTCTCATTATCTCCAGTAAGCGGCGGGGGAGACGCGTATGCGGTGCTCGCCTGTGCCGACTCGGTCGCGATCTCCCCTCCGATTCTTCCGCCAGGTCGTCGAAAGCGCCGCCTATGCGAGCGTCGACACCCAACCCGCTAGGGGGCGCTGCCCGTTCCCGTTCCCGTTCCCGTTCCCGTTCCCGTTCCCGTTCCCGTTCCCGTTCCCGTTCCCGTTCCCGTTCCCGTTCCCGTCTCCGTCTCCGTTCCCGTTCCCGTTCCCGTTCCCGTCTCCGTTCCCGTTCCCGTCTCCGTTCCCGTTCCCGTTCCCGTTCCCGTCCCCGTCCCCGTTCCCGTTTCCGTTCCCGTGTCCCGGTCGGCGGTGGGGCGCGGCTCGCTCGCCGCGGGCACGCCAGCGGGTTCGCAGATGGCCGTCAGCCTCGCGATCGGGAAACCCACGAGCAGCCAGTGGTCCGTGTAGTAGTCGAGCTGAGCGTGGCTCAGACGGGCGCAGCCGTGGTTGCGCCGGGCCCGCTCCATGAGAACCGCATAGTGGTCGGGCTCGCTCAGGACCAGCACGCCGAGCAGCGCGAGGCCCGCGTCCTCCTCGGTCACGAAGTGGGCGTCGCTCGCGGGAGTGGTGAGGGCGTCGGCTCCGATGGCCTGGCGGCTGTGATGGAGGGTGCAGCCGCTGATCACAGTGATCGTAGCCACGACAGCCCATCGGCAGAGGAGGGATAGCGAGTCGCGCACGATGGTCACGTCAGTACTGGAAGGCCTGGGCCGCATCAAGGGCCTTGCTCTGGTAGCCGCTGGAGCCGCCCCTGCGAGAGAGTTTGCGCCCGGGTGATGGCGCCGGCGAGCCGCGCCCCTGGGCTTCGAATTCGGCCAGGCGGCTGCTAGGTTGCGGGCCGAGGCTGCCCGCCCACGGCGCCTTCAGCGCACACCCGAAAATGGCCAAGATGACGAGATGAGCGCCCCGGCAGACCAGAATACGCAGGTGTCCTCGGGGGCAGGAGGCCCCGAGGAGCCGTCGCCAAATGGCACGCGGCTCGTCCTGGGACTGCTCGCCGCGGTCCTCCTGATCGCGGCCATCAGCACCTGGGCGGTTATCGCGGACCGTCGTGCTCGGCCGCGACCTCCGCCGCAAACGCACGAAGATGCAGGGCTAATTGTGGATGACGGCCCGCCGACACCCCCCGCCGACGACGGTGTCGGCAACGTGACACACTAGATTCCGAGGCTGCGAGCCTGGTCCGCGAGCTGCGGATCGAGGCGGACGGCCTCCTCTGCGGCGGCTCGCGCTTGGCTCCGCCGTCCGAGGCGCTGGAGGGCCCGGGCCCGACCGAGGTGAATCGGGGCGGGGGCTTCGGGGGAAGCCCGGAGGGCCAGATCGAAGGCCGCGAGGGCCGGCGCGGGCTCGCCGAGTTCGAGGCGAGCCTGGCCGAGGAGGCGGTGGACGTCGGCGCTCTCGGGGGCCACGAACTGAGCGGACTCGGCGGCGCCCGCGAGCTCCCGCCACTGGCTCTCGGTGGCGGCCCGCTCCCCGAGGGACGTGACCCAGGCCACCCAGGCGCCTCGGTCGTGCTGTTCGAGCCTCGCCACGCGCTCGAGGGCGCGGTTTCGGAGGGCTTGGTCCTGGGCCTCGTCCGCAAGCTGGAGCAGCGCCCGCCACGCCCCGGACCGGTCGCCATCGAGGTGCGCGGCGGCTTCGAGGTGCTCCCGGGTCGCCGCCCGATCCTGCCGCCGAGCCGCCCCCTGGGCGAGCATGAGGCGGATGTCATAGCCGTCCTTGCCGGCGGTGAGGATGGCCCGGAGGTGCTGCTCCGCCTCGGCGGCCGCCTGGGGCTCCTGGGAGGTCATGGCGAGGGCCGCGAGCACGTAGTGGGCGACGGCGTTCCCCGAGTCGCCCTGAACCGCGGCCGTCGCCTCGGCCTTCGCCCGGTCGCGTTCGCCGTGGGCGAAGAGCGCCGCGGCGAGGGCGGCCTTGGCCTGCATGTCCCCCGGGGCCCTCTGGGCCGCTTCGACGAAAGCACGGAGGTCGCGGTACGCCGCGAAGTCTACCGAGAAGTCGCCGGCCCGGGCGCTCATGCGCCGGAGGGCGTCGGCGCGGAAGTCGCGGTCGAGTTGGTCGATGTCGATGCCGAGGGCGCGCTGGATCACGTCCGGTGTCCTCTGCCCTTCGCCCCACCCGCGGAGCATCGCGACGACATCCGGGAAGCCGTGTTGCTCCGCGATGAACTTCACAATCTGCGAGCTCGCGTAATACGCCGTGAGCACATCTTGCTGGCTCTTCGCGTGGGTGAAGGCCTGGTTCATCTGCCGGAGCGGGGGCAGCGTCTCACCCACGATGGCGCGGTAGAGGTGGTGGTCCTCCTCGCGGCGCCACTCGGGGCGGGCGATGATCGTCTCGTACTCGGCGAGGCCCTCGGTGAACCACCGCGGCACGTGGTTGCGGCTGAGCTGAATGTGAAAGATGTGGGCGAGCTCGTGCCAGGTGATTTGCCCCCAGTTGAACTGACCGGCCCGGGGCGAGAGGGCGGTGACCACCTTGCCGAAACACACGCCCTGAACCCCGAGGCGCGGGAGGCCGACGGTGCGTACGGCGAAGTGCTCCGGGTTCGCGAAGAGCTCGATGCGCAACGGCCCTTCCGGGGTGAAGCCGTAGCGGCGGCGCATGTCCTGGTAGGCGCCGACCAGGGTCGGCGTGACCAGCCCCTCGAGGAGCGGCCGCTCTTCCCGGTGCATGCGGAAGGTGAAGGGCGCCGCCTCGAAGGACTCGTATTCGACGTCGATCACCTCGTCGTAGAGGTTCAGGGTGTTGTGCACATGCACATTGAAGCGGTCCCGGCGCCAGGCCTCCCGGAGCGACGCGAGGCCGTTCTCCTCGTCGCCCATGCGCAGCAGGTTCAGGCCGAGAGTCGCGTGGGCGAAGGCATCCCCGGGATTGATGGTGACCGCCTCCCGAGCCATGGCGACGATCTCGGGATAGCGGTGCTCCCAGTCAGCGTACTCGCCGATGAGGGTATACATGCGGCTGAACGAGCGGTTGCGCGAGAGCACCTCACGCTTAGCCGCCTCGAACCCCGGGGAGTCGTCGGCGAGGAAGCGCACCGCGGCGCGGACCGAGAGCACTTCGAGGTTGTTGGCGTCGACGGCGAGGGCCGCGTTCAAGTGCGCGTCGGCGGCGGCGAAGTCCATGTCGCGCAGATCCATGCCGGCGAGAGTCACGTGGGCCATGGCGAGGCTCGGGTCGATGCCGAGGGCGCGCTCCGAGTAAGCCGTCGCCGCTGTGAAGTCGAAGCGCTGCTCGATGCGGATGCGCGCCATCAAGGCGTGAGCCCGGGCCGAGTTGGGGTTGTGCTCGAAGGCCTGGCGCAGGCTCTCTTCGGCGTGACCGGCGTCGTACTTTTCGAGGAACATCGCCGCCCACTCGACCTGGGTCTCGACGCGGCCGGAGTCCGCTCGGGTCGCCTCCTGGAAGGCGTCGTTGGCGTCCTGAAAGCTGCCGAGGCCCCACGCCGCGAGGGCCACGTAGGAGAGCCCTTCGCCGTCGTTGGCAGCGATGGAGTGGTCGTTGTAGGCGCTGATGAGACGCATGAAGGCGGCTTCGGCAGCGGGCCCCTGGCCGCGGCGCTGGAGCAGACGGCCGAGGAGCACGTTGGCCCGGTGGGCCCCGGCTTCGGTCGCGATGGCCGTGAGCGCACGCTCGGCCCCGTCGAGGTCACCGGTGAGTGCGAGGGCTTCACCGCGGAGAGTCTCGGCGGCGACGTGCAGTTCGCGACTCCGGGCCGCTCGACGCGCCTCGGCGGCTGCGTCGGCGTAGCGACCGGTTTCGAGGAGGACCCGGCCGAGGGCGAGGCGCGCGCGGGGTCCGCCCGGGCCGTCGAGGGCGCCCCGGAGGAACGCTTCGGCGGGGGCGTAGTGTCCGGCGCGGAACGCGGTGTCCGCTTCGTCGAGGTTGCTTACCCGCGGCGCGGGACCCTCGAGGGCCGGCGGCACCTCAACCTCTGATTCGACATCTTCGAGGGCGAGGGCCGGCAAATCGGCCATGGGGATCGCGCCCAGGTCCGCGGGGGCGACGTTGTCGTTCGGTTCGCCGCCCCCGGCCCCGGGGGCCGGCACGGGAGTCGAACCACATGCAGCTGCAAGGACGGCAATGGCTCCGGCAACGACGGCGCCCAGAGGAAAAATGCTCATCGGTGGCAATTGTACGGTCATTTCTTCCGGAAGCCTCCCTTTGGATCGAGCTTATTCTTGCTTGATCTCGCCCGATGTCGGACGCCTCAGCCGGTGTTACGTTCCCCCCCATGGCGAGTGGCACGCGCGAAACCGAACAATACGAGTCCTACGAAGGATTCCTCAAAGCGGCGATCCGGACCTATTGGGAAGGGGGAGCCAAGTCGAAGGTGAACTTCCTGGCCCTGCTCTTTGCTGCCAAGGAGACGTGGGTAGTTGCCTTCGACAAGGTCGTGTCCCCCGAGGCTGGCAAGAAGCTGCTCACCGGGGCCGCGGGAGCGGCGGCCCTCGCGCTCCTGCTGCGCGTCGTGGTCGGCGGCCCTATCGGCATCATCCTCACCGGCGCCTCGGTCGCGTCCCTCGTCGCCATCTACGTCAAGAACCACGGCCGCATCTGGCTGAAGGTCGAGCACTACAAGATCGTCATGGGCGAGTACCGCGGAGCCTGGGACCAGATCCGCAGCGACTGGGCCGAAAAGGGCCTCACCGATTCGCAGCGGGACCTGATGGTCGACGGCCTCCTGGCCCGCCTGCTCATCGAGCTCGACGCCTACGAGCCCGACGACGAGAGCAAGGACGAGGTTCGGGAGAAGGGCTTTGCCGCCCACACCGCAAAGAGGCGCGCCGAAGAGGATCGCCAAGCGGCGATGGAGAAGGCACCGAACGGAAAAGACGGGAACGCCGAAAAGGACTGACAGGACTGACAGGACTGAGAGCGCACCGAGCTGAAGAGGGTCACTCCTTCGTACCCGAGGCGGCGCGCGCGGCGGCCTCGCGGAGTTTGTCCTTCTTGCTCTTGCGCTTGCCCTTCACGCCGCCGGTCGGGGGGCTGGGCGGGGGCTTGTCGATTGGCTCGAATCCGTCCATGTGGCCGAGTTCGATATCGAGCCGGTGGCGTCTCTCGATGAGCGCGAAGTGGGCGTGCATTTCGGCCGTCACGAAGCAGATGGCGAGGCCGGTCTCTCCGGCGCGGCCGGTGCGGCCGGTGCGGTGGATGTAGTCGATGGTCGACCGCGGAAGATCGTATTGGAAGACGACCGGAAGGCCGGCGATGTCGAGGCCCCGGGCCGCGAGGTCGGTCGCGACGAGCACACGGATTTCGCCGTCCCGGAAGCTGTCGAGGGCCTCGGTGCGGGCGCCCTGGCTGAGCTTTCCATGCAAAGCCGTCGCGTTGATGCCGGCGTCCCGGAGTTGCCGGGCGACGTGCTCGGTCGTGTGTTTCGTGGCCACGAAGACGAGCACGCGACTCCAGTCGCCCTCGTCTATCAAGAGACTGAGCAATTCAGCCCGGCGCCGGGCATCGACCTCGATGGCGCGGTGGTGAATCGCCGGCACCTCGCCGGGCTCGCGGCTGACGTCGACGCGGACGGGGTCGCGCAGTACCGACGTGACCATCTCCGTGACGCCGGGGCCAAAGGTCGCCGAGAAGAGCAAAGTCTGGCGAGACTCGGGGACGAGGGAGAGCACGCGCTGGACTTCGTCTGCGAATCCTCGGTCGAGGAGTCGGTCCGCCTCGTCGAGGACCAGCGTCGATACGCTCGCCAACGAGAGGGCGTTGCTGTCGACGAGGTCGAGCAGTCGTCCCGGAGTCGCCACGACGACGTCGGCGCCGCCCCGGAGGGCCATCATCTGCGGGTTGATGGATACCCCGCCGATGAAGACCCGATGCCTCGGAGGCGTGGGCAAATGGATGCCGTACCGAGAGATCGACCCGCCCACCTGGACGGCGAGCTCCCGGGTCGGGACGAGGACGAGGACCTTCACCGGGCGCGTCCCAGGGGGGCGACCGTCCTGAGCCAGCTTCTCGAGGAGCGGCAACAGATACGCGGCGGTCTTCCCCGACCCCGTGCTCGCCGTCGCGCAAACGTCCTTACCGCCGAGAACGGCTGGAATTACGCCGGTCTGGATGGCGGTGGCTTCGGTGTAGCCCTCGTCGGCCACCGCACGCAGCAGGGGCTCCGAAAGGCCGAGTGAGTCGAATGACACCGGGCGACTCTAGTGTGGGATGCAGAGTCACGGAAGGGAGTATCGCGACGGGCCGCGGTTTCCCCGCAGGGAAGGAAGGCGATGGAAATGCCGAGCAGGCTCAACGCTCGAATGTGACATCGAGCGCGAAGTCGAAGGAGCCGGCCCAGGGGCCGCAGATCGGGACGCCATTCGGACAGGTGCTCGCCCAGTCGGGTTGGTCGCACCCGCAAACGGTCTCGCCATCGGTGACCCAGACGCAGCCAGCGAACTCGAGCGCGGGGCTCGCGCCGCTAACCGCGCACGTCATCCGGTGCACGCGCCCGTCCTCGCCGAGACCTTCGAGCGAGCACGTCGGTCCATCGACGGTGCCAACGACCCCACGGACTCGAGACGGCGGAGTGCAGGTATCGACGACGCCGCCACCGTCTCGGGCCTCGTCGGTGACGAGGCCGCCCTTGGCCCCGCACCCCCCGCAGCCGAGAAGGAGGGCCATGCACAAGATCGCCGCTCGGCACATCCTGGGTTTCTAGCAACGGACTCCCCGCGGGTCCATTCCCCAACGGTTTCACGGGCTCGAGTTGGGCTCCTTCCGTCCGCACGGGCGCGAAGTGCAGGTTGCTGCCATACACTGACCTCATGAGGACTCCTGGCCTGTTGGCGTTTGCACTTCTGCCGCTCTGCTTCTCTTGCGGCGACGACTCTTCGGGAGACGCCCGGGATACGGGTACCTCGCCTGCCTGTGCGACGGGCTCGGCCCTCGGCCTCGCGCGATGTGTCGAAGGAAGCCGCTACCAAGAAGACCTCGTCTTCGTCGCTCAGGTGCGCACCCCCGGCAATGCACACTGGCAGGCGGTGCAAGACCTCTGCGCCGAACGCTTTTCCTCCCTCGGCTTCACCGTCGAGCGCCACGACTACGGCACGGGCGTGAACGTCGTCGGCGTCAAAGAGGGAACCGCTGGGCCCGGGAGCCGAGTCCTCGTCGGCGCCCACTACGACCACATTCCCAGCTGCGCCGGGGCGGATGACAATGCAACAGGCGTGGCCGCGACCCTCGAAGCCGCCCGGGTCCTCGCGATGCGGGACTTCTCCCGCACCCTGGTCGTCGCCTGCTGGGACGAGGAGGAGAGCGGCCTCATCGGGTCCACCGCCTACGCCGAACGGGCCGTGACCACGAGTGAAGAGATCCTCGCCTATTACAACTTCGAGATGGTCGGCTTCATCGACGAGAGCCCCGGCTCCCAGGCCTTTCCTGCTGGCTTCGAGTTGCTCTTCGCGGAAGCCGCCCGGGCCGTCGACGCGCGCGAAGGGCGCGGCGACTTCCTCGCGGTCATCGCCGACGAATCGGCAGCCGAGCCCGTGGGTCTGCTCGAGCGTCATGGCATGAGCCTCGGCCTGCCGGTCATCAGCATCGTCGTGCCGGCATCCCTCGTATCCAACCCGGCCATCGGGGATCTCCGGCGCTCCGACCACGCGCCTTTCTGGGACCGCGGCTATCCCGCCATGATGCTCACGGACTCCGCCGAGTTTCGCTACGACGCCTACCACTGCACGACCGGTCCGGACTCCGTCGACGCGCTGAACCAGGATTTCTCGACGCGGGTCGTACAGACCACCGTCGCCGCCGCCGCCGAGTCCCTCGGGCTCTAAACAGCATCGCCGGTCGCGCGATCCACGGCGCGAGA
>JAFDCW010000653.1 GCA_019312705.1 Deltaproteobacteria bacterium | reverse complement strand
CTCATCTCGACCCTCGGACTCATCGCTGGGGGGCGGGTCGCATTCATCTTCATGCCGAAGATCGAGTCGAACGTGGTGCGCGCCCAGTTGACCATGCCCTTTGGCACGTCGGTGGAGCAAACGCGACGGGCCCGGATCCACATGGAAGAGTCCCTCCAGGAGGCCCTCACCGACCTCGGCGCCCCGGGCACGGCCGCCGTCCGTGGTCAGTTGGCCCAGGTCGGCGGCTTCAGCGCCGACCGGAACCCGAGCAGCAACTTCGGCGCGGCCGCGAGCCACCTGGCCGAGGTCGCGGTGTACCTCGTCCCCCACGTCGATCGCTCCTTCACCGCGAAACAACTCACCGACGCCTGGCGCGAGGCCGGCGCCGACATCGCCGGTGCCGAGAGCCTCACCTTCCGCTTCAGCGCGGGCCCCGGGGCCGGCGGCGCCATCGACGTCGAGTTGAGTCACACGGACATGGACATCCTCGAGACCGCCGCGGCCAGCCTCGCCGAAAAGGTCGGGACTTACGCCGGCGTGATCGAGATTGACGACGGGTTCGCAACAGGAAAGGAGCAACTCGACTTCCGCCTAAGGCCCGAGGCCCGAAGCCTGGGGCTCACCGAGATAGACGTCGCCCAGCAAGTGAGAAGCTCGTTCTTCGGAGTGGAGGCCGTGCGCCAGCAGCGCGGGCGCGACGAGGTACGCACCTTCGTGCGGCGTCCCCTGGCAGAACGCGAGTCGATGTACGACCTCGAGAGCCTGCTGATCCGCACCAATCAAGGCGGAGAAATCCCCCTGGGCTTGGCCGCCGACGTGGTGCGCGGTCATGCATACACCAAAATTTCGCGCGTCAACCAAAGGCGGGTCGTCCAGGTGACCGCCGACGTCGCGGACGGGACCAACGCCGCCGAGGTCATGGCCAACATCGAACGAGATCAAGTCCCCGCATTGCTCGCTGACATTCCGGGGCTGCACTACCGCGTCGCCGGCGAGCAGAAGGACCGCATGGAGTCCATGGCCGCCCTCGGCCGAGGAATGATCTTCGGGCTCCTCGGAGTATTCGGCCTCCTCGCGGTCGCGTTCAAGAGCTACGCCCAGCCGATTATCGTGATGAGCGCGATCCCCTTTGGCATGATCGGCGCAGTGTTCGGACATCTCGTCATGGGCTACGACATGTCGTTCATGTCGATGATGGGTGTCGTGGCGCTCTCCGGGGTCGTGGTGAACGATTCACTGCTGCTCGTGGATACCGCCAACCGCTATCGCCGCGAGGGCATGAGTCACGCAGAAGCGATCAAGCATGCCGGCCGTCGTCGTTTTCGCCCCATCCTCCTCACCTCCCTCACGACCTTCTTCGGCCTCGCGCCGATGATCATCGAGACCTCGGTGCAGGCCCGCTTCCTGATCCCCATGGCCCTCAGCCTCGGCTTCGGAGTGCTCTTCGCCACGTTCATCATTCTCGTCCTCGTGCCGGCCCTCTATCTGATCGTGGAGGACCTCAAGGAGCGACGGGCCCGCTGGTGGAACTTCGTCTACGGCCCCGAGGGGTCCTCCGGGGAAGTCCCCGCCGGAGGGGAGTGACATAGGTTGACTTACGCTCGAGTCTGCTGCGCTGTGGCGCTGATCGTCGGGACGGCCCCCTTCGCCATTCTCGGCTGCGGTGACGACGGGAGCACCGACGCTGGCGTGGATTCGTCGGTGCCCACCGATTCGGGGACGCCGCCCGCCGACGGTTCCGTACCCGATGCATCAGCGGACGCGGGTGACGCGGGCACCGGCTACGACTTCAATCTGCCCCCCGGCTTCCCGACCCCGCGCGTTCCCGAATCGAACCCCATGAACGAGGAAAAGGTCGAACTCGGCCGTTTCCTCTTCTACGAAACGCGACTCTCGTTCAACGAGACCCAGAGCTGCGGGTCCTGCCACGAACAGGCCCTGGCCTTCGCCGACGGGCGGGCAACCGCTGTGGGGTCGACCATGGAGGTGCATCCGCGCAACTCCATGGGCCTCACGAATGTCGCTTACCAGGCCACCTTGACCTGGGCCAACGACCTGGTCCGGACCCTCGAAACCCAGGCGCTCCTGCCCATCTTCGGAGAAAGCCCGATCGTCGAACTCGGCATGAGCGGCAAGGAAGACGTCCTCCTCGAACGCCTCACCATGGACCCGGACTACCTCGCCATGTTCGCAGCCGCGTTCCCGGGGGAAGACTCCCCGATCACCGTCGGCAACGTCACCAAGGCTATCGCGGCGTTCCAGCGCACCCTCATCAGCGGCCGCTCAGCTTACGATCGCTACGCGTACGACCGAGACATGGACGCCCTCACCGAGAGTGAAGAGCGGGGCCTCGAACTCTTCTTCGGCGAGCGCCTCGAGTGCTTTCATTGCCACGGCGGGTTCAACTTCAGCGCGTCCGTGGACCACGCGGGCACAGTCTTCGACGAAGCGGCGTTCTTCAATACGGGCCTCTACAACATCGACGGACGCGGTGCGTACCCACCCCAGAACATCGGCCTCGCGGAGATCAGCGGCGACCCCGACGACATGGGGCGGTTCAAGCCGCCGACCTTGCGCAATATCGCCGTGACGGCGCCGTACATGCATGACGGCTCCATCGCCACCCTCGACGAGGTCCTCGACCACTACGCCCGGGGCGGCCGAAACGTCACCGAGGGGCCCTGGGTCGGCGACGGGTCGGAGAACCCATACAAGGAAATCTTCGTATCTGGGTTCACCCTTACCGCCCAGGAGCGCGCCGACCTCCTCGCCTTCCTGCGCGCCCTGACCGATGAAGAATTCCTCACGAACCCGGCATTTGCCGACCCCTTCGCCGACTGACGGAAGCGGAGAGCAGCCCTCGGCGGCCTAAAGCGGAGCGCCGCACTTGACCTGGGTCAACTCTGCCCGTATCTGCACGGCGCCTAAAGGGGATAAAATGCTCACTCGTAGTGTTCTAACGATTCTTGCGTCTGCTGCGCTTCTGACCGCCTGCAGCGATTCTGAGCCAACGTTGGCCGCCGACGCCGGCGCCGACTCGATGGTCATGATCGAGCCGCCCGCGGAGCTCCAGCTGCCCGAGCTCTGGGGCCCCGCGGTCGTCATCGAAGACGAGAACCCCGAGCCGGGAATCGTCGAGGTGAGCCTCACCGCCCGTTACGAGACCATCACCCTCGGCGACGGCATGACCTACGAGATGATGACCTACAACGGTCTCGTCCCGGGCCCGGCGATCCACGCCCGCGTCGGAGACGAAGTCGTCGTGCACTTCCAGAACGATCTGGACCAGCCGACGACCATCCACTGGCATGGCCTCCGCATCAGCGATCAGATGGACGGCAATCCGCGCATCCAGAACCCGGTCGAGGCCGGAGAGAGCTTCGAGTACCGCTATGTCGTGCCCGAGGCCGGCACCTTCTGGTACCACCCCCACGTTCGCGAGCACATTCAGATCGAGCGCGGCATGTACGGCATGCTCGTCGTCCGCGACGAGCTCGACCCCGAGTACGACCTCGAGCGCGC
>JAFDCW010000069.1 GCA_019312705.1 Deltaproteobacteria bacterium | reverse complement strand
GGCGCTCGCCGGGCGCGTCCGCCGCCTCGGCGGGCCGAGCCTTTACTCGGTCGAGCACGGTGGCACCGTCCAGGCGCCCCGAGCGAAGGAGCAACAATGCGCGCGTCTCGCAATGGCACGCGAGTTCGGAGCGAAGCGGAGAAGAGCCGTTACACGGGAACGGAGACGGGAACGGGAACGGAGACGGAGACGGGAACGGGAACGGAGACGGGAACGGGAACGGGAACGGGAACGGAGACGGCGACGGGAACGGAAACGGAAACGCGAACGGAAACGCGAACGGAAACGCCAACGCGAACGCCAACGCCAACGGCGAACGCGCACCTAAACGCCCCCCGCTCAGCCCCGCTCAGCTCCGGCGGTGCCGGACGCCAACGGGAACCGAGGCGGTAACCTTCTCAACCCGCACCGCCTGGGGCGCCGGAGCCGGCTCCTGAGCAATCGCGTCGAGCTCGCCGAGGAGGCCGAGGAGGGTCTCCCGGACGCCGAGGAGCTCGGTCTTGAGGGCCATCTCGCGAGCCGCTGCGGGGTCGGCCTCGCTCTTGACCGACGCCTGCCCCAGCTCTTTGAGGCGCCGCCGTGCCCCGGGGATGGTGAAGCCTTGGTCGTGCAGCAAGCGCTTGATCTGAACCGCGAGCTCGACGTCGCGGCGCCGATACTGACGATGGCTGCCCCGCGTCTTCATCGGACGCAGCTGGGAAAACTCGGTCTCCCAATAGCGAAGCACGTGGGTCTTCACGCCCACAATGCGAGCGACCTCGCCGATCTTGAAGAAGAGCTTATCCGGGAGGGGGGCCGCCACGGAGTCCTTCGGCCTCAGGCCTCGTCACCAGAGGCCGGCGCGCCGGCGTCGGGGGTGGCGGCGCGCTTGGCTTCTTCTTTGTGGGGATTGAGGGCGCCCTTGAGCACCTGGCTGGGCTTGAAGGTCAGCACCTTGCGCGCGCTGATGGGAATCGGCGAACCGGTCTGCGGGTTGCGACCGATACGCTCCTTCTTGGCGCGCACGACGAAGTTGCCGAAGCCGGAAATCTTGATCTTCTCGCCGTCGGCGAGAACCTCTTTCATCGTGTCGAAAACCGCCTCTACGATCTCGGCGGCCTCCTTCTTGGAGAACCCTCCGACCTTCTCGTAAACAGCGTCGATGATTTCGGCTTTTGTCATCGATACCCCTCCCAAAACGTGCTGCATCGAACCATGATTCGGTGCTGATCTCAAGGGCTTACACCAGCCCTCGAAAAATCAGCGGACCGTGGCCGTAAATTGCGTCTTCATCGCCTTGGCCGCCTTGGCGTGAGCCTTGTCGACCTTCTTGTCGGTCAGTGTCGCGGCCGGATCTCGGTACGTAACGCGGAAGGCGAGGCTCTTCTTGCCCGCTGCGACCTGCTCACCGCGATAGAGGTCGAAGAGTCGGACCTGCTCCACGAGATCGCCGCCGGCCTGACGAATCGCGTCGGCGACAGCGCCCGCCGCGTGTTCTTCGTCGAGCTCCATCGCGATGTCGCGGTTCACGGCGGGGAAGCGCGGCAATACGCTCGCCTGGGGGTCACCCACCGCCTGCCGCGCGCGGAAGAGCGCGGCGACCGAGAGCTCGGCATAGATGGCTCGGGTGTCGAGGTCGAGGGCCTCGGCGACGTCGGGGTGCAGCTCCCCGAGGGAGCCCAGTGCAACGTCCTCTCCGTCGATCTGCACGGAGACTGCAGCGCGGCGCCGGGGGTGAAACCAAGGTGCGGTTTCGGAGAGTCAATCGTCGATGGAGAACACCGGGGCGCTGAGACACAGGGGACCGACGATGGTCTCGATGAAGCCCTTGCCGTCGTAGAAATCGAAGGCCTCGCCGTCACCGATCCACGCCTCACGGGGCCCCGCGAGCATGAACGCGAGGGATTGGTGTTCGCGCGGAAGGTCACCGTCCGTGGCCGTGAATGTATTGCCGACTTCGAAGAGGGAGACGCGCTGGACCTGCCGACGAAGGGCACGCCCGGCGGCCGCCGCGAGGCCCGGGAGCAACGACGTGCGCATCACCGACCGGTCTTCGGACAGAGGGTTCTCGAGGACTACCGAAGCTTCCGGAACCCGGGCCGCGGCGAGCTCGGGGGGTGAGACGAAGGCATAGGTGACGGCCTCGTAGAGGCCCGCGATGGCCGCGATGCCCCGGGTGAGGCGTTCGAAGCGCACTTCGAGGGGCGTGCCGTCCGCCGACGGGCGCACGTGAGGAATCGTCGTCGGAATGAGGGAAAAGCCCGTAAAACGGAGCACTTCCTCGGTGAGGTCGACCTCGCGGCTGATGTCCGGCCGGAACGTCGGCACGGTCACGCGGAAGGTCCGCTCCCCCGTCTTCTCGACCGAAAAGCCGAGCCCTTCGAAGATGCGCACAGCTTCCGCGGGCTCGGTCTCGAAGCCGAGCAACGCATCGCAGCGGTCGAGGCGGAAGTCGATGACCGGAGGCGCGATGGCCAGCACGTTCTCGTCCACCCCAGCACCGATGACGGTGCCGCCGGCGAGGTCGGCGATCAGCTGCGTCGTGCGCGCCAGGACCCGCGGCACGCCGTTCGGGTCGACGCCGCGCTCGAAGCGGTGGCTCGCGTCGGTGTGCAGCCCCAGGCGGCGCCCGGTGCGACGAACTGACCGCGGAGCGAAATAGGCGCACTCGACGAGCACGTCGTTCGTCCCGTCGCCGATCTCCGAGTTGGCCCCGCCCATCACTCCGGCGACGGCCACGGGCCCTTCCCCGTCGCAGATCAAGAGGTCGTCGGCGGTGAGTGTGCGCTCGACTTCGTCGAGGGTGGTCATCTTCTCGCCGTCGGTCGCGAGGCGCACGACGATCGCTTGTTTGCGAACCGAAGCCAAGTCGAAGGCGTGAGTCGGGTGGCCGTGCTCGAGGAGCACGTAGTTCGTCGCGTCGACGACATTGTGAATCGCACGGAGGCCGAGGCAGTGCAGGCGATACCGGAGCCAGAAGGGAGACGGCCCGAGGGTGACACCGCGCACCAATCCCGCGCCGTAGCGTGGGCATCGTTCGGCGTCGGCGATTTCGATCGAAACACCGAGTTCACCGTCCGCCCGGCGCACGGGCTCCGGCGGAGCCGGGGGCGTGAACCTCAGGCCGAAGTGCACGGCGACGTCCCGGGCGAGGCCGATGTGGCCGAGCCCGTCGGGGCGGTTGGGCGTGAGGCCCAGCTCGAAGATGGTATCGCGCAGATCCAGGGCGTCGGCGATGCTTGTGCCCGGAGCGGCCTCGATATCGGCCGGAACGACGAAGATGCCCTCCGACCCGGTTCCGATCTCGAGCTCATCTTCGGAGCAGATCATGCCTCGGGAGAGCACGCCGCCGAGCTTGCGCTCGCCTATCTCCATGCCGTTCGGGAGCACGCTGCCGACGCGGGCGAAGAGCACACGCCCTCCCGGGTCCGGCACGTTCGCTGCCCCGCAGATGACGTCGACCTCGCCCTCGCCATCGAAGACGACGACGTGGCTGAGCTTGTCTTTGTCGGGAACCTTGGTCTTGGACCGCACCTCGGCGATGACGACCGAGTCGAGGCCTTCGCCCCGGGTCTCGAACGCCTCGACCTCGAGGCCGCCGCCGGTGAGCTTGTCTGCGACTTCCCGCGGCGAGGCGGAGACTCCGGTGAGCTCGACGAGCCATTTGTACGACGCGAGCATCAGACTCTCTCTCCTCGGGTCTCTCCTGGGGTCTCTTCCGGAAGGCGGGTCATCCGATCTGCTCCAAGAACCGAGCGTCGTTCTCGTAGAGCATGCGGATGTCGCTGATGCCGTACTTCAGCATGGCGATGCGGTCGATACCGAGACCGAAAGCGAAGCCGGTGTATTTCTCGGGGTCGTAGCCGACGGACTCGAAGACGACGGGATGAACCATCCCGCAACCCAAGATCTCGAGCCACCCCGTGCCCTTGCATACGCGGCAGGCTGCCGTCCGGGCGGCATCGCCCTCCCAGGGTTTGCAGAAGACGCAGGAGATGTCGATCTCGGCGCCGGGCTCGACGAAGGGGAAGTAGCTGGGCCGCCCGCGGACGCCAACGTCCGGGCCGAAGAGGCGCTGAGCAAACCGGGTGAGCACGCCCTTGAGGTCGGCGAAGCTCACCTTCTCGTCGACGAGCAGCCCCTCGATCTGAAAGAACATCGGCGAGTGGGTGATGTCGTCGTCGCGGCGGTAGACCGCACCGGGGGCGACGATCGCCAAGGGCGGCTTACGCTTCAACATCTCGCGCACCTGAATGGTCGAGGTGTGCGTGCGCAGCATGCTGCGGGCTCCATCGCTCTTCACGAAGAAGCTGTCCTGCATGTCCGTCGCTGGATGGTCCGGCGGGAAACCGAGCTTGTCGAAGTTGTATTCGTAGAGGTCGATCTCCGGACCGTGGGCGACGTCGAAGCCGAGGGCCGTGAAGATGTCGACGAGCTCGATGGTGACCCGAGTGATCGGGTGCAGACGCCCGGGCTTCGGGCGCCGCCCGGGTAGGCTCACGTCGATGTGCGGCGCGGCGAGTTCCGCCTCCCGCTCGGCCTGGGCCAGGGCGAGCAGCGCCCCGTCGAAGGCGGCGGCCACTTCCTCTTTGAGGGCGTTGGCCGCCTGGCCGAACTCACGACGACGGTCCCCGGGAACCTCGCGCATGAGCTTCATCAGCTTCGTGAGCGTGCCCTCGGGGCCCGTGAGCTTCGCGTTTGCGGCGCGGAGCGATTGCTCGTCCGTCGCCTCACCGAACGCAGACCCGAAGGCCTCGCGCACGTCGGCAAGGCCCGCTTCGAACCGGGTGACCGCGTCGGTGTCCGTCATCGACGGCCTCTCCATTGAAGGGGACTAAGCGGTAGCGTCGACGACAGCCTTGAAGCCGCCGGGGTCGCTGAGGGCGAGGTCCGCGAGCACCTTACGGTCGAGACCGATGCTGGCGTTCTTGAGTTTGAAGATGAGCTTCGAGTAGCTCAGCCCATGCAGACGGGCCGCGGCGTTGATGCGCACGATCCACAGACGGCGATACTCACGCTTCTTGCGGCGACGGCCGGCATAGGCGTCTTCCCAGCCGTTGTGAACCTGCTCGATGGCGTTGGCGAAGGTACGTCCACGGGCGCCGTAATAGCCCCGGGCGTGCTTCATGATGCGATTACGACGGCGACGGGCCTTAAAGCCTCTTTTTGCGCGGGGCATGGCTTACCTCACATGTAGGGGATCAGGCGCTTGACGCGCTTCTGATCCGACTTGTCGACCATGTCGTTCTTCTCGAGTCGGCGGAGCCGACGGGCGGACTTGCCGCGCATCAGATGGCTCTTGCCAGCCTTCGCCCGGCGCACACGCCCGCTTCCGGTGACCCGGAGGCGCTTGGCCGCAGCGCGGTTTGTCTTCATCTTAGGCATCGAAATTCCTACCTTTTTACGTATTACGAGGTCCCAGCGCGCACGCGGTTCCACGCAGCAGAGGCGGCAACCTAGCCGGAGGCCCCGGAATGTCAAGCGAATCGGCGCCTGGCCCCTCGGCGCGGCGTTCTAGGCCGCTAGGTCTCGAGCTCAGGACAGCGGTGAGCCGAAGCCGCAAGAGACGCTCGTGCCCGACGTGAGCTGGGAGCGCCAGTGCACCGCGGGGGCTGTATTCGCGACCGAAACGCCAGACGCGTGTGCGGCCGCGCGGACCGGGTGCCTCGAGATGGATCCTCCGCCGCCGGAGCCCACGGAGCCCACCGACTGCAGCACGGCGAACGCGAGCGACCTCGCCGGCTGCGAAGCCACGGTCGGGCAGTTCGAGGACTGCATGAACGCGGGCTACACCGCCTACGTCGACCAACTCAACGCGCTCTCGTGCGCCGACGCCGGCATGGAGTTCGAGGAGCCCAATCCCGCCGAGTGTCAGACCCTCGAGGCTCTCTGCCCCGGCGTCTTCAGCGACGACGAGGGCTGAGCCTCATCTCCTGTCGACGGGGGAGGTCACTCGATCGAGAAGCCCGTCGATCCTCCTACGGCGCGCTTCGCACGCGTACCTCGAAGACGTAGTCTTGGTTGTAGGTGCGTACGAAGAGCCGGCCTTGGTGCTCGATGATGTAGCCGGGGCCGGATGCGAGGCGCTGGCGGTGTAGGCGGCGACCCGTCGCGCGATCGATGACGGTGAGTTCGTCCTTCTCGTCGGTGAAGCCGTAGCCCGTCACGATGACGTCGCCGACGATGGCGAAGCTGCGCACATTGCTGACGAGGGGGCCGGTCCGCCACAGCAACTGGCCGGTTGGGAGGTCGATGGCGGAGAGGTAGGCGTTGCGCCCCCCGGACTCGGCCGCATAGGTGCGATGAGCATGGGAGATGTAGAGCACGCCATCGCGGACCTCGGCGTACTGGGGCCACATGTCGGTGTACTGGCCGACACGGCCCGTAGGCGGGTGCACCCAGTTGGTGAAGTCGAAGGACGCGAGGGTCCGGCCATTCGAATCGACCACCCACACCAAGGGGCCTCCACCGAAGTTCGGGCCGTAGAAGCGCACCGCGTGGTCGGGCCGGCTGACCACCCGGATGAGCCCGAGCCCACCATGAGTACTCGGATGAACCGCGAATCCCGGTGAGGCGCGGCCTCGCTGCGGCCCGACGAAGGGACGCGGGAGGCCGTTGCGTTGAAACCACGCGTCTTGGTCGGTCACCTGGTTGCGCTGCCGCGAGATCCGAACGAGGCGGGCGCCGCGAACGGGGCTCGGGACCGCCGCAAGTTGCTGCGCAAAAGTCGGGGCCGGGAGACGCTGCGGCGCCGGCGCGAGGGACTGAGCCGGTGGTGCGGCCTGTTCCGGCGGCGGCTCCAGGGACGGCGGTGCAACGACGGACACCGCTTCCGGGTTGGACGGAATTTCGGTCGGGAGAGAAACTCCCGTGGGCGTCGGTTCTGTCGCGTGCCCCTGGGGGGAAGCCTCTTCGGGACGCGCTGCGCGGTCACCCGGGCTCGAGGGCGACTGCGCCGCGCCACCGCCGCACGCGGCGACCAATACGAAGAGAGTGCCTGCCGTCCCCCATCCACCGAGCCCCGAGATCGCCAAGCGCATCGTCATGACGGCATTGGACCAGAGCGCCGCCTCTTTTTCGAGCCTTCCCGCGCTATGCTTGGGCCGTGAGACGCGCCCTATTCCTCGTGCCATGCCTGGCCCTCGTCCTGGTCGCCCTCCCCGAGGCGCTACCCACATCGGCGCACGGCAACGCCCAGGCCCAGGACGTCTACACGATTCGCCTCGCGACCCTCGCGCCCCGGGGCACGGCGATGCAGCGGACATTTGCGCGCTTCCAGCGTCGGCTCTCGGACAGAACCGGGGGACGGCTCCGGCTGCACGTCTACTACGGGGGCGTCGCGGGCGGCGAGCGGTCGGTGGTGCGCAAGATGCGCAACAACCAACTCGACGCCGCATCGGTCACCACGACCGGCCTCGGCATGATCGTGCGCGAGGCCATGGTGCTCTCGGCTCCCGGGGTGATCGAGAACTACGCCCAGCTCGATGCCGTGCGTACCGCCCTCGCCCCCGAGCTGGCCCAGCAGTTCGAAGACGCGGGCTTCAAATTGCTCGGTTGGGGCGACGCGGGCCGCGTGCGCCTCTTCTCAGACCGGCGCATCATGAGGCCCCGGGACATGCGCTCCGCTCGCGTCTGGGTGTGGCGCGACAACCCGATCTTCGTCGCGACGCTGCGCGCGATGGGGGTCACGGGAGTGCCTCTCGGCATTGGCGAGGTCCTCGGAGGCCTGTCGACGGGGCGCATCGACACCTTCCCGGCGAGTGCCATCGCCGCGGTCGGGCTGCAATGGTTCAACCACGCACGCTTCGTCTCAGCCCATCCGACGGGCATCGTCGTCGGCGCGACGGTCATGCGGAAGTCGGTCTTCGACGCGTTCCCGGCGGACATCCAGACCGCCCTCATGCAGACGGCCCGGGAGTCCGAACGCGCAGTGCAGCAAGCGGTGCGCACTTTGGACGATCGGGCGTACGCGACCCTCATCGAGCGCGGTATGACGCCGGTCGACGCCAGCGCTCACCGCGCCGAGTGGCAGGCGATAGGGGAGCGCACTCGCCAAAGCCTCCGCGGGCGCCTCTTCCAGCCGGAGTTGCTCGAACGAGTCGAGCGCATCGCCGCCCAGCACCGCTGACTGGGGTACGCTGAGGCGTGATGATCTTTCGACCTCTACCGTGCACCGCGACGTGGCTGCTCTGTCTGCTTTCTCTGGTTGCGTGCCGCGATGACGAGGCGCGCCCCGATTCCGGGATCGATGCCGGCACCCTCGACACGGGTGCGCCCGCCGTCGATGGCAGCACGCCGGCGACGGATTGGGCGGTCAACATCGTCGTCGCCGGAGGGCCCGAGGCGATTCGCAGCTTCATGGAGGGCGGCCCGGACGACGGCCTTCTTCCCATCACCAACGCCTTTTACGACGCCTACGAAGACGACTTCGACTTTCTCTACCTCATGGCCGAGGTCGAGGGCGGCACCGGGCGCTACATGACGGCCCACCGGCCGGCGATGCCTGAGAACGGGTTGCCATCGGCGGCCTCGGACGCGCGGTATGGGAGCGCCGGGCGACTCAAGGGCATGGTCGCGCTGCGGTTGGGGGACTCCGGCAACGGTCCGACCCTCCATGAGACCGGTCACTACTGGATGAACTTCCTCGACCGCTCCTTGGGCTTCGGCCAGGACCTCGACCGCGACTGGGGCCCGCACTGGGGAGCCTCGAGCGTGAACGGCCAGCTCGGCGGCTTCGATGGCGACACCGTCAGATGCACGTCACCGGAAGATGCCCTGCCGCCGTGTACCTCCGAACCCTCCGGACGCATCGGCTATACGACGGCGCCGTTCGGTCCGGCGGCGAACGGTGGCGACGTCGTGCCCTACGCGCCCCTCGAGCTCTATTTGATGGGCCTCGCCCCGGCAGCCGAGGTAGCGACGCCGCTCCAGGTGTTCATCCGTCCGATGTTCGTCGAAGAGCTCCCCTCGGGGCGGCTCTCCTTCGAGGCCGACGGTATCCGCGAGGTGCCCCTCTCCGAGATCATCGCGATACACGGAGAGAAGACGCCGCTCCCGGAGGACGAACGAAGCTTCCGAGGCGCCTTCGTCCTGGTGACCGAAACGCCCGCCACCGAGGCTCAGCTGGCTCGTGTACGCACCTGGTCCAGAATCTTCGCCGGCGAAGAAGACTCGGGAGGGCTGCTGAGCTTCACGGACGCCACGAGCGGCCGCGCGCACATGGACACGGCGATCCGCTGAGTGACGAAGACGGTCGGGCTCAGTCAGCCGCGAACGAGCTTCGCCACCACTTCGACGTGGGGCGTCTGGGGCAGGGTGTCGTAAGCGGTGAGGGACGAGAGGGTGTAGCCACCGTCGATGAGGCGGCCGAGGTCCCGAGCGAGGCCCTCGGGGCCACAGGACATCACGTGCAGGCGCGGGGCCCCGGCAGCCACGAGGGCAGCGCAGACCTTTTCACCGAGACCTTTGCGGGGCGGATTGGCGACGATGAGGTCGGGGGTCACATCCGACTCGGCCCGCGCCCCGAGGAAGTCTTCGACCCGAACCGGCTCGATGCCGAGGGCAGCGGCGCTCTCGGGATAGCTCTCGGCCACGACGACCTCAGCGAATCCCGCTCGGAGGAGCGCCGTCGTCACCCCGGCACCGGCATAGAGGTCCCAGGCGACGGCGCCGACAGCGGGCGCGCCATCGATGTCACCCACCAAGTCTCGGTAGGCCTCGGCGATGGCCTTCGGGTTCGGCTGGAGGAAGCCCATGGGGCCAACGTCTACGTGCACGTCGCCAACGTTTGCGGGGATGCGGGCGACTCCACGAAGGGTCACGGGTTCTCTGGCGCCGCGCATTGCATTGCCCGCCCCCGACTGCACGCTCACGGCCACACCAGCGGCGAGGGTCAGCTGCTCGGCGAGTTCGCCTACGCGGGTTTCTTCATGTGCGACGATGAGCGTCACCAAGACCGACTCACCGTCGGTCTTCAACCACACGTAGCGGAGGTCGCCTTTGCCTTTGGCTTCGTCGTAGGGCGCGATGCGCAATGCCCGGGCTTCATGCTCGACCTGGTCGGCGGCGGCGGCGATGAGCGCGTGATCGACCCGGCACCCGGGCATCGTCGCCCCCTCGTGCGTGCCCCGGACCCAGCTGCCGAGGCGCAGGCGGCCCTTGTCTGCGAAGGCCACGCGCTTGCTCGACCACCGATAGCCGAAGTCCGCATCGCCGATGACGTCGGACACATCGAGGCCTAGGGCCTCGAGCATGACGCCCTTCTGCGCGCGTTGGGCAGGTTCGGTGAGCTCCATCAGCGCGCACCCCCCGCAGCGACTGCGCCCATCGGCGAGAGATTCGTGGTTGGCGCAGGGGGCGACGCGACGCGCCGGGTGCGCCGTGCGCAGCTCGACCACCCGGGCGACGGCTTTTGCGTGGTGACGGGAGCGATGGACCACCTCGACGGCCGCGGTTTCGCCACCGAAGAGCCCCCGCACGCTCACCTCCCGATCGTCGAGAACGCCGACCCCGGCCCCGGAAAGGTCGATATGGGTC
>JAFDCW010000068.1 GCA_019312705.1 Deltaproteobacteria bacterium | reverse complement strand
GCAGCGACTCCGCGAGCCCCCTCTTTGGTCTCTTCGCGGTCGCGCTCGGCCTGGTCGCCGCGCGCCGCCGCCGCCGCTGAGGCGCACTCTGGTGTTGATGATGATGAAGAAGCTCCCACTCATGGTTCTGTGCCTCGGCCTCGTCGGCTCCGGGCTGCTCGGTTGCGGGCTGCCCACGGCGGGCGCGCCCGCGGAGCTCGAGCTCGGCACCGGCTCCTGGCGCTTCGAGGCCCTCGACGACGGCCAAGAGGTAGAGCTGATTCGCGGGGCCCAGGGAGGCTGGCACATGTGGATCTCCCTGCGTGTGCGCGGCACGGGCATGGACATGGAGCGACCGCCCGTGCGCCTGCGCATGCAGCCCGCGGACGAGAGCCGGCGAGCCCAGGACGTCGAGGTGGCCGTGCGCTTCGACGACCCGGACCACGAAGGCTGGCGCAAGCTCATCGGCTACACCGGCATCGTCAACGACCCGGCCTGCGTCGTCGGCGAGCTCTTCCGCATCGAGGCCTCGCTGCCCATGGAGGCAGGCGAGGTGATGCGCGCCGAGCGCGACGTGACCCTGCTCGGCGGGGCGTATCCGCCGCCTGCTTGCGAGTGAGCAGCCGAGCGCGGGGGTGCGTGCGCCAGCGCCTGAGATAGCGAGCTAGATGCCGGACCCGGACGGGGCAGACGCCGCGTACAACAGGCCGACCTCGGCCAACGCTTGGTAGTGTGCGACGAGCAGAGCCTCGTGCGGGATGCGCTCGGTCATATCCGCGGGCATGACGTTCTCGGGGACGGCGCCGGTCGCGAGCTCCCACTGCCAATGGTTGCCCTCGGCGACGGGCTCGACGACCTCGAGGTCCTGCACCGGCCCGCCGATACGCTGATTCGCGAGGCGCACCTGCATGTCGTTCCACGGGCTGGTCCCCCCGGCGTTGCGCAAGAGGTCGAAGCTGAGGGCGTTGCTGTTCGGCAGGTTCGCGTCGCGGTCGCTCACGACCGACCGAAACGACAGGTACATCACGTGGCGCGGCAGCGCGGGCGCTTGATCACGCCAGAAGTCAGCGGCGGCCGAGGTCGTGAGGCTCAGCACTCCCGGCAGATGCGCCCGGAGGAACGCGCTGAGGTTGGGGGCGGCCGCGACGCCGTCTTCGGCGGCGATGAACGCTGAGAGGTCCTCTATCGGTACACCCATCGCGGTGGCGATGAGCCTCAGGATGCCCGCCGACGGCTGCACCGACCGCTCCGCGGCCCACAGGCACATGGGCCGGGCGATGTCATCGACCCAGTCGCACGCCTCGTCGCTGCCTTCGAGGAAGCTGAGCGCGGTGTGGAACGTATCGGCGACCTCCGAGCCGTGGGCCGCCGAGTTCAAGGTCACCACGCTCTGGACCGACGACGCGATCGACGGATGATCGATGAGGGTTTGCAGCGAGTTGCGGCTGCCCTGGCTGTAGCCGAGCAAATGAAACGGGATGTCGCCGTGGGCAGCGCGCAGCGCCTCGACCGGCGCGACGGCTTGCTGGGCGTTGATCTCGGGGTCGACGAAGCTCCCGGTCTCCACGCGCTCGACGGCGAGGCACGGCAGGGCTGTCGCCAGCGCGGCGCGTTGCTCGTCGAACTCGGCGCGATCCGTGAGGCGCACGACACCTGGATAGATCAACAGCCCAGCCCGCGGCGTGCTGCACGTCTCCGCCGGCGCCGGCGGTGCAGCCTCGCGCGCCATGGCGAAGCTCTCGGGCTCGTAGGCCGGGTAATGCTCGCTGAGCACGGCGTCGGCCGAGTCGCGGTATGTCGCCACGTCTACCGTCGTGCGCCCCAGGTCCGTCACGACGTTGTACACGAGCAGAGAAACGATGCGCTCACGCACGTAGTAGCGGAACGCGGGATTGGAGAGGACCGTCTCGCGATCTGTCTCGGCGACGAGCCGCCGTGCTTCGGCGCCTGCGCTCAGGAAGTCGCGCACACGCAGCGCGTCACAGAGCGCAGTGTCCGCGCCGCCGCACACGTCTTCGAGGGACGCTATAGCCCCGGCCTCCGAGAGGGTGTCCTCGTTGCAGAGGCCAAACCAACGGTTGATGGGCCAGCAGAAGAACCCGCCCGCATCGGCCTTGCCGTCGGACATGTCGAGGGCGCCGCAGCCCTCGGCGGTCACTCGGTCCGCCGCGTCGGCGTACTCGCTGAGGCACCCCTCGCTGGGAAACGGGGGGGTCACCCCGGTGCACTCGCTGATGACGGCGATGGCCTCTTCACATGCGGCTTCGTCCGATTTCACGGGTTCGCCGGCGCACGCCGCCATGAGGACAACCGAAAGCAGCAGGCATACAAATGAGTTTCGTTTCATCGCGGGGACCTTACCATCGCGGCCTGGCCGGCGCGAGGTGAGGGGTAGTCGGCGCGGATCGTCTGCGGCCGCGTGCGTCATGAACTCGTGGTTTGACGAACCGCTTCCGCGACGGCCCCGGCGAGGTTCACGATGACGCGGTCGAGGTTGTCCATGACCTCCGCCTCGGAGTCCCCCCAGGCCCAGAACGAAAGCATGAGCTGGTGACCGAGTTGCGCGTCGCGGGCGCCGGGGAGGTCGACGTAGCGCGTGGGCGCGATCGTCGTCCCCACCATCCCCCACTCGAAGTCCGGGTCATGGGTCGCGAGGTGAACATGCATCGCGTGCGCCAGCCCCTGCACCCGGGGCAGGGAGAGGTTGCACTCGAGCTCACGGTACAGGACCATCACTCGCCCCTGACACTGGAGGGTCTTGTCGAATTGCGCAGCGTCGCTTACGGCGGGCCCAGAGAATGCACAGTCGTTCGATTCGAGCAGCGACCCGGGGACGTTCAGCCGCTCGAGCAGCTCGTACAGATGGGTGATGCCTCGGTAGTGGCTCCAGGGCAGGAGGTCCTCGAGCGAGGTCCGGATGAGGCCGGGGTGCGCCGTGAGGTCGTGGTAGCGGTGGGAGGCGCTCGCCACGGAATCACTCCAGGGATGGGAGCGCGGCTCACCAAGCAGCGCGCCGTCATATTCACACGACTTCATGCGGCTGTTCCTCGTTGGAGCGGTACCACGCCTCGGAGCGCGCCCCAAACGATCGCAAAAAAGACACGACGCCCGTTGGAAATGGCAGCGGCCCGGGGCTGCAAATCACCGAAGGCATCGGGTCCGGCAACGGCATGGTCGTCTACTGGAACGGGAACGGCAGCGTCGGTGGCCCGCTGACGGACTGGAATACGACCGCTGCGACGCCGACGGCGCTGCAAAACCTCTTCGTCAATACCATCGAGTACCTCTGCGCCACGCCCTAGCCCTAGCGTGGGGCGACGCCGACACATCGACCGGTCTCGCAGGTGAACGTGTGACAGCGCCCCGTCCGCGATATGCATCGCGAATGGCTGCGCTCGCAGTCCGAGGTGTCCAAGCACTCGTCTGGCCAGACACATTCGGAGCTGGCGATGTCGCAGGCGAAGCGCACGCGCAGACCGGTCTCGTCGATGACCATGACGTCGTTGCATTCGGCGTCGCTTGCGCACGCTTCGGGAAGCGGCGCGCACCTGGAGTCCATCGAGCGGCAGAACATCGACTCGCCACAGCTATCGACGGGCAGGCCGTTTGACCGAGTCAGTACGCCGCAAGCGTCGCCTTCACGCGGCGGGGCGAGCGTCGTGGGTTCGCACCCTTGCACCACGACGTGGAAATTACGCTCGTCCGGAGGCGAAACGTCTCGGGCTGACTGGGGCGTGGTGATCTCGACGTCGTCGCAGAGCGGCGTTCGGAACACGCCGGGCGGACTGGGGTAGGAGCACCAAAGGCGGCCTTCGGCGTGCTGGTCAAACTCGAACAGATAGGTGAGGCCGAAGACGCGGTCGGCTTCGCGGCATGAGTCGTCGCGGTCGGATGTGCAGTACTTCGGGACGAGGCCCGAGTGCGGGACGTGCACGCGGATGGTTGTGTGAATCGGGGTGACTGAGGGGCAATCGGCGCAGGCCGGGAGGATGGCGAGCGTGGCGAGGATGGTGAGCATGGCGAGCATGGCGAGACTCGTTGTGCTCAGGATGAAGTGGGCCGGAATGGGGACCCTAGGGCGCTGCCGCTGGTGTGGGCGCGCGCGGCAACGACTGCACGGTCGTGCCGTCGGCGACGCTGAAGCCGAGGGAGTAGTTGGCGCTGCCGCCTTCGTTCTTGGTGGCGACGAAGATGCGGTAGTGGCCGCGGGGGAAGGCGTCTTCGATGATGGGGAAGCGGCCCTCGACGTCGTCTTCGCACCAGACGCGGCCCCGGGCGTCGGTGACGATGAGCGCGGTGTCGCGGTTGTGGCGGACGAGGATCTTCAAGCGCGGGAAGTCGGCGGTGAGCTCGAGGAGGTGGCTCGGTTGGTCGGGGAGAAAGCCGTTGCACCGCATCTCGAGGGCGTCAGCGGACACCGCGCCACGGGTCGTCCCCTGGACGACGTGCGGATCGGGGTCGAAGCCCGGCGAGAGCGTGATGGCTTCGCCGTCGGCGACCCACTTGCCCATGATGGTGTCCGGCAAGGCCGCCGGGGTGACGGTCGCATCTTCGGAGAAGCCCAGGCGGTAGAAGAAGTCGCCTCCCTGCGCCGTCGCGCCGACCCAGATGGCGTAACGGCCCGGCGGGAACTGATTGCGAAGCATGCCGGACGCCCCCTCGCTGCAGAGGAAGTTGCCGTCGGGGCTCATGACCATGAGGCCCACCGGCGCGGCGCTCTGGACGAGCAAGGTCAGGTCGCGGTGGCCCTGAGGCGCGTCGAGGAAGTACTCGGGGGCGCCGGCGATGTAAACGGGGCAAGGCGCGTTGAACTCCGTCGCCAACCTCGAAGCCGTCGTCTCGCCCACGACGACGTAGGGGGTAGGCGCGAAGCCCGGAAGCAGTGAGACCTCGCCTTCGTCGGCGCGCTCAGGAAACGACGGCGGCGGGGCTGCGGGGGTCGGCGGCGGCGCGAGCGGCCGCGCGGGCGGGGGCCCCTGTTGCGCGGGCGGGCACGCGGACAGCACCGCAGCCATGGCCAAGGCGAGCGCGAGGCGCTCTCTGATTGGGAATCGTCCGCGGGTCATGGAGGGAGGGTAGCGAAGGAGGGTGGGTTGCGGGAATAGGGTTGTTGGTTAGCCCGCCAGCGTGCCCCGGGCTTGCCAGAGGCCCTCGGCGCGACGGGATCAGTACAGCAAGGCACTGAAGCGGCGCGTACCATCTGGCGATGCGTCGTACGCCTTGGTGGTCGCTCCTGGTCTTGGCGCTCTCGGCCTGCGCTGGGACCCCCGGGACCAGCGAGGGCCCTGAGCCCTCGAGACACGCCCCAAACCCGCTCCCGGAGCCACCGCTCGCCCCGTCGCTCGCCCCGCCGCCGGATTTGGACGCCGACGACGACCGCATCCTCGACGACGACGACAGCTGCCCGAACGAGGCCGAGAACTACAACGGCATCGACGACGCGGACGGCTGTCCCGACCAGGGACAGGTGATCGTCGACGACGGCCTGTGCAACTACGCCCCCTCGGATGTGCGCTTTCAACCCAACTCCTCCGAGTTGCCGGACTCCGCGGCGCCGATCCTCGATGCCGTCGTGGCGACTCTCGAGGGCAACCCCCAAATCGAACGCATCGCGTGCCTGGGCAGAGCCGGCCCCCGAGAACGAGACCCCCAAGGCCTGTCCCTCGCACGGGCCCGCGCGGTATGCCAAGACCTCGTCGACCGCGGCGTGAACCCGTTGAGGCTCCGAGCCCTCGGCGCGGGACAGGCGGCCCCCATCACCGCCGGCGAGACCTTCAACGCCGCGGCCGAGCGCAGCGTCATCTTGGAGATCCTCGTCGTCGACGGCGTCGAGACGAATCGCTGGAATGGCCAGACCCTCGAAGCCGTCCCGCCGTCCCCCACAAGCACCTCGGCCGCCGACGGGGCGACAGCGCGCTGACAACGGACGACTCAGGTCCCCGCCCCCGGCGCCCTGCGATATCGCCCAGCGCTCCTCAAAAGCCAAGGCGCTCGGCGACGTCGCCGGGGTTCTGCAGAACGAGCAAGTGTTCTTCGCCCGTGGTGTCCCGGAGCACGAGCAGTCGTCCGCCCTCTACCTCGCTCGCCGCGAGAGCTTCGAGGGCAAGGGACCAAGGACCATCTTGCACAACGAAGCGGTTGGGAACGAAGTGGATGGCGCGATCCGTCAAGTAGCCGTGACCGCCCCGGGACTCGAGGCCGAGGAAGTGGTTCATCGGCCACTTCTCGATGACGGCCTCCCCCTCTGCGAGGACGAGTTCAGGCTTCGCTCGACGCATACACAAGAGGAACCAGAAGGGCGGCACGACGAGCGCGGCGAAACCGACCCCGGAGATGAGGGAGATGCCGATGAACAGCTCCGGCGAGGCCAGAGGGTCTTTCCCATTCTCGACGGCGCCGTTCCATAACAACGCCGCCATCCCGGCGATGCCGATGAGACTCACGACCACGATGGCGGGGCGACTCAAGAGAAACCAAAACGTCCCGAACGTGATCCGAGCGCTTCGCTTTCCACCCGCCCAGTGGATGAAGACCACCAGGCCCGCGAGGAATAGCGCGATGCGAAGCCAACCCATGGCAGAAGTCTGCGATACGCTCGCTCCCGTGTCGCTGCGCATCTTCAAGACCGTCCGGCGCTGGCGGTTCCTCGACGAGTTCATCGAGGCGGGCCTGGCCACGGTACTGTTGCTGAGTCCGGTGATCCTGACGGCGCTCACTCCGGGGCGGGCGAACAATTCGATTTCGCGTCCCAGCCGTTCGAGAGTTCTACGATGAGATTAGGGGTCGGCACACCGCAGCCCTCAAACGCAGCCCGACGTCGCCCGTAGGCGCCCTGCGCGATGCGAAGCGTGACCTGCCCGGTTGGGTCGAACGCGTCCGCAATCTCGTCTCCGGCGGCTACCGCAGAGAAGTCGCGACCCCCGACGTGCTCATCCGGATAGCCGAAGACCCCACCGCAGACGCGGAGCAGCGCATCGGTGCGGCACTGGCCCTGGCGACCGCGTCCGATGCCTTGCGAGCCCGGGTTCGCGTGGCCGCAGAAACCGCCGCCCGGCCGGCCCTGGCCGACGCGGTGACCGAGGCGGTGGAGGGCGACGTCGACGTGAAGCCGCTGAAGCGGGCGCTGGGCTGAAGCGTCGGGCCTCCTCCCCCCCAGCCGTAGGCCGACTAGCTACAACCCTCGAAGACGAGGTGCGCGGCGAAGGTGCCGCCTTCGGGGGTCTCGCACTCGAAGCTCGCGGAGCCCTCGCGGACCCAGATGTCGTTCACAATCGTGTTCGTATTGTGCACGTCCACCTCGTACCTCTCGCAGTGCGCCGGATCGAGCGGACGGGTGACGCAGTCGAAGCTCTGGCATTCCGTCGGACTCTCGACGTAAACCTCCCACGCACCAGAGTGATCCTTGACGAGCTTCAGGCCGCCCCTCCAGCCGCTATTGCCCGAGGGGTCGTCGCTGGCCTCGGGCGCGACCCAGACCCCGAAGAAGTCCTCGTGCTGCCCCGAGTAGCAGCTCGTCGGATGAAGCGTGTAGTCCCCGAAAGGCGCGCCCGTCGACCGGATCTCGCCCTCGGTGCTCCCGTTACAACCACCGCTACCCCCGAGTATGATCACCGGCACAATTGCCGTGAACACGGCCACGAGCACGATTGCCCCAATGACAGCGCTCTTCTGCTGCGCGGGTGCTTGCCCAGTTCCTGTCGGGACCAGGGGCGGCGAGGGGGAGGCGGAGTCCGAGGCGGAGTCCGAGGCTGAGGCTGAGTCCGCGACCAGCGGTTCCGCGCAGCTGCCGCAAAACTTCGATGCTGACTCGTTGTCGTGACCGCATTTCGCGCAGGTGACCCTAGACATCCCCGGATGCTACATCGCTCGCCGAGCCGATAGCGAGGGCGTCCATATTGCCTAGCCCCGTTCGGTCACTGGGTGCGTTGGGCGACCGTTCGCATCAACCAAGCAACCGCAATCACCGCGGGATACATGAGATGGATCGCCATTTCCCACGGCACGTAGTCGGTAAGCGCGCTGTGCACGAGCGCGACGCTCACGACGACGCTGAAGCTCCCCGCGGCCCAGTAGTCTTGCGCACGTAAAGCCCAAGCTCGGCCCATCAGGAGCGCAACGCTGATCACCACCAGCGAGAGCCCCATGAGGAGGAAGCCGACGGTCGCCGACCACTCGAAGACCTGAATCCCGAGTAGTGCCTCCCGAGCCCCTTCATCAAAGTAGAGTGTGCCGTCCGCGATCGCTGCCATGGCCATCAAGGAGGGATAGAACCCGAAGATGAACGCCGGCACGCCCCATCCCTGGGGGAAGCGATCACTGTCCTTCGACGCGCCCGATTTCGACGACTTGGCGCGTGACCGACGTTCGTATTTGGCCAGCTGCTTGGCCAGCGCTTCCCGCTCCGCTCGTAGCTCGGCGACCTGCTCAGGGAGCTCCCGCAGGTCCTGCAGCTCATCCTCGAGCGCGTTCATGCGTTCGCGCATGGCCACGGCATCGTCCCTGAACGCCACGCCGGCACGTTAGCATAGGCCAACGCGACGCCCAGCACGGCGACGCGTGATTCGGTGAACGCGTCGACATCGGAGGCCAGCACGACGGCGACTCTCCAGCCGTTCGGTGTCAGATTGAAGTTGTCATCGAGCCAATAGCGGACGGTGGTGGGCTCGGACAACACGAAGGGCGCCTGTGGGCAGGACTCAGAAGGTGCCCACGGCGCCCAATACGAGCCCTTCGCCGTCGGCGGAGGTGGTGACCATGGGCAGGAGAACCGCTCGGTTTTCGGCGTCGTCGCGAGCGTGTTCGTTGAGGCTCGCGCCCACGATGAGCAGGACGATGCCGGCCACGGCGGTCGGTATGCTGATCGCCAATGCGATATTGGCTCCGGAGTAGTCGGGGTTCGCGGTCCCCCACATGTTTGCCATGGCAGAAAAGAGACCTGCGACGATGAGGCCGGTCGTTCCCACGCTCAGCATCACCACGCCCGCAATGAGGGATCCGCGGCCCGGGGAGAGATTCACGGTGTCCTCCTCGGCAACCAGAGGTGCTGGGGCCGCGTGAGCGTCGGGACCGGGCTGGGCAGCTTCGGGTGCTTCGGCACTCGCACTCGTCGTCGCGCCCTGGCTTGCCGCTGGGGCCTGGGCGACGACGGGATTGGCACCTGCGATCACCAATCCGCCGGTGGCGACGATGATGATCATCAGACCTCGCATAGTGCCCTCGCGATCGACGCTTGCCGCGCCTCTGGTCCTCATGTACGCGCAGGCAGCGGGGGCGCCCGCCGAGTGTTGAGGGCGATCAACTCGAACCGGGCGCAGAGGTTGGCGATGGGTGTCGGGGGAGTCGAGGCTACAGGCAGCACACGCTGCGGTGCAGATCCTCGCCGAAGATGCGGTCATCGGGACCGGTTGCCTGCTCGCGCAGAACGGGCCGCGGCCCGGGGGAGCAGAAGCCCCCGGCCATCCAAGACGCGGGTCAGTCAGCACGGGACGACGCCGACCTCCGGATGGCAACCGCGCGAGCACGGGCCGCACTTCGGTTGATTTCAGGGGACCTCGATGAGAGCGGACCGCACGGGGACCTGCTCCCCCCATCGGAGACCCGGGTCCGGCGCATGCGCGAAGGACGACTCGATGGCCTGTCGGCTGGGTCTTGTGCCCTATGCCTGTTGGGAAGCGGTTAGCCGCTCCCGACCCTCGACCACCATCACCGGCGCTTGCCCCTCGTCGACAATCCAGCTCCCGTCGACTGACGTCGCCCTGCGCCTTCTTGCCGACTGTCGCCCCAACTCCCACCGGGCCTTGTCGGCAGACGGCCGCACCTTCAGCCGCCCTCCGTGCTCGCCCTCGAGGTGACACCAAGCGCAAACGCTCAGCACATTGCCCCCCTCGTCGCCGCCCCCGGCCGAACGGTACTTCACATGATGCAGCGTCACATCCCGGCGCCTGCACACCGGGCACGCGCAGCGGTACCCATCACGACGATAGATCTCCTCCCACTTGTCGCTCTTGCCCAAGGTCGGCCCCCACACCCACCAAAACGTTCGGCAGATGAACGACAGAAACTCCCCAGGCAGCTCCGAGCCCGCAAACGCCACCTCGGCCATGCGGAACTGCACGAAGACGTCCTCGGGAACCCGAAACGAAACCTCTCGCCGCCCCGCCGCCCCCGCAGTCTCTGGAAACTGGTGACACATCCGGACCCCTTTGTCCGTAAGCGCCTTCTTCACCATCTCCCCGCTCAGCATCGTCGTCTCGAGCTCGAAGAACGCCGCGACCTCCTCGTCGCCCGGCGGCAACGCCGCGCTTGCCCGCGCCCCGCCCTCGAGCCGCCGCCGCGTCTCCACCAACTCGACCTCCTCGCGCAGATGCTTGTATGTCCGCCGCGACGCCCGCTCGAGCCACGCCCCCCGCATCGCCGATCTCCGGCAGCCGCTCCGCCTCCCGCGCCAGCTTCATCTTCTGAAACGCCGCGCTCCGCCCCAGCCCCAGCCGCTCCCGCGCGTAGTGCTCGAAGCTCGCATAACCCAGCAGCGCGTGGCCGCCCGCTCGCCGAAACCGCTCCAGCCCTCCGCCCAACCACGCATCCGCATTGGCCAGCCCGGCGCACAGTCCCCGCAGCTCCGCGTCGAGCCCCACCGGGTCTGACGGCAACGGCCAGTCGTCCACGGTCCCGTTTCCGTTCCCGTCGCCGTTCCCGTTCCCGTTCCCGTCGCCGTTCCCGCTCCCGTTCCCGTTCCCGGTCCCGTCGCCGTTCCCGTTCCCGTTCCCGTTCCCGTTCCCGTTCTCGTTCCCGCTCCCGTTCCCGTTCCCG
>JAFDCW010000652.1 GCA_019312705.1 Deltaproteobacteria bacterium | reverse complement strand
TACACGTGCGCGCGCAGCTGTCACGCTAGACACGAATGCGAAACATGATTTTCGGCGGCGCGTATCTAGCGATCGCCGGAGGCACCTTCATCGCCGTTGCAGCCAGTAGTCTCGAAGAGACCCCCGCTCTCATGGGCTACGCCCTCGCCGGCGGCCTCGCCCTCGGGGGAGCGCTGAACCTGATCGTCAGCGCCTTCGAGTCCGATGCGGAACGCGACTGGGCCGACTACAACGCCGGTCTACGCCCGGCACGGGAGGGTGAGCTCGAGGTGGCGCTCTCTCCTCTGATCGTCGAAGGCGGCGGCGGTCTGACGCTCGTGGGATCTTTCTGACTCGTGGCACGTGTTCTCACATTGGCCGCCTGGGCAATGCTCATTTGGTCCGTCACCGCCAACCCCACGGCGGCCCAGCGACGGGTGGCGCTTTGCGTGCCGGACGGGACCGCCGAGGCGCTCTCGTCCGAAGCGCGGCTCGAACTCGACGCCCACTCCGTGGCGCTCGTGGGATGCGAAGAACCCGCCGACGAACGCATCATCGTCGAAGCACCCGACCCCCTCGGCCGCCCCGTGGCGAGCCTTCGCCGGGGACCCGAGACCGTGCGAACAGCGCTCTTGCGCGAACACCTCGACGTGATCGACGCCCGGGAGTTCGCCCTGACGCTATCGACCCTCTTGGAAGATGCCCCGGACCTCCCCGGCCAGGCTGAGAGCGAAGTCGCCGACGAACCGCCCACGCCACCCGAAGACGAGGCGCCTGAGTCGGATGACGAACCGACACCCGAGACGTCAGCGCCCCTCAGACGGGTCACCGTCGACCGTTCACTCCGGCATTCCATGAACCTGACGCCGGAGTTCCTGTTGATCCTCGACGCCCAGCACGGGGTATTCCCCGGCGGGGGGTTCGTCGCCGGGATCCCGGTGCGACCGTACTTTCAGATCGACGTGACCCTTCGCATGGCCGCGGGCGACCAGGGAGACCTGATGTTCCACGCGGCGATCGGCGGAACCGGGATCTTCGCCCTCGTCGCTGACACGACCTTCCTCGAGCTCTCCTTCGGTTTCGTGATGGGGCTCTGGCCACCGGTCGAAAGTGGACTGGCAGTCGGACTGCACGGCCGCATCGGACTGGTGCACGAGTTCAACGACTGGTTTGGCCTGAGCGCGTCCATTTGGACGACGCCCTACTGGAACGACGGCGCCTCGACGGTCGACGTCTCGGGAGGTCTCAGCCTCGGCCCACGCTTCGAGTTCGAGCTGTGAGACTGCTGGGCAGACGAGCGCCCGGGGCGCCGGAGGCAAACAGCGACGACGAAGTACTTCGGCGCCTCGCGCCCTCGGTGCATCGCTGGGTCTCTGCGTTAATCGGCCCCACGGCGGACCTCGACGACGTCGCCCAGGAAGCCCTCATCGAGGTCGCCGTCGCCCTCGACCGCTTCGAAGGCCGGTCCAAGCTCTCGACCTACGCGCACCGCGTGGTCGTCCGAGTGGCTCTCCGCCATCGGCGCCGGCCTCGTCGTGAAGAGCCCACCTTGGACGTGGTGCCAACGCCCACCAACGAGATCGATCCGGAGAGGATCGCCATGAGCCGAGAAGCGACCCGGCGGCTCTACCGCGCTCTCGACGAGCTGAGCGACAAACTCCGCATCGCGTTTGTCCTCTGCGCCATCGAAGGCCAGGCACATGCAGACGCCGCGGGCATCGCCGGGTGTTCGGTCGAGACGTTGCGCGCCAGACTCAAGCGCGCACGGCGTGAGCTCGAGGTGCGGCTTCGCACCGACGTCTACCTGGCCCCGCTCTTTCGGGAGGAACGAAAGTGAACCCCGTGAAACGAGACCCCCTCGACCTGCTGGCGGCCGGTGCCACCGCCGCGCTCTCGAACCCCGACGAAGAGGCGATCGACGGCTTGGTCGAGATCGCCACTCTGGCCGCGGCAGGCCGTCGTCGAGGAAGGCGGAAGAAGGCGCAAATCACGACGGCGCTCGCCGCAGCCGCCTGCATCTTGGTCGGCGTGACCGCGGCGTGGTCTCTCTCGGCACCTGGACCGACCGCGGCGCCGGTAGCAACGGCAACGCCTGAGGCCGCAACGCCCCCGGCGACAGCATCGACTCTCTCACTGCCCCACGGCGATGTCCTTCATCCCTTGGGAGCGGCAGACCTCACCGTGGCGAACACGGAGGGGCCCGACACGTCATTCGTTCTCACCCGCGGCGCCGCCCTCTTCGACATTGCACCACGACCCGAAGGAGCCTCGGTGACCGTTCGGACTCCCCACGGCTCGGTGATGGTCCTCGGCACGGTCTTCACGGTGCGGGTCACCGAGGACGACAGCTACGTCGAGGTCTTCGAGGGCCGGGTTCGTGTTCGACGAGGCGGACAAACGGCAGAGCTCGTCGCCGAGGAGCGTGCGGTGATGAGTAGCCTCGGCGACGCACCGCCCTGGGCCTCACCGCTGACAGCCCTCGGTCGCGAGGCTGCGGTGCAGCGAGCGATGGCTCGTCCCCCGAGCGCTCCTGGGGAGCCGGCTTTCGAGCAACCGGCAGCCGGGCCAGAGCCAGGCACGTCGCAAATTCCGAGCGTGGAAGTCGCCCGAAGTTGGCTGCGCGGAGGAGAGAGGGACCGCGCGATGCGCGCCGCAGAGAGAGCGCGAACAGAAAGGCCACGAGACGGCGCGTACCGCATGCTCTTCGCGGACGCCCTCCGGTCCGGTGGTCAGCATGAAGCCGCGGCCGACGCGTACGACGAGGCCGCTCGCCTCTTGAGCCCGAGTCGTGCCACCCACGCGGGGCTCTTGTCGGCGAGCCTCCGGCTCGAGCACCTCGACGACCCCACGGGAGCCCTCGCTGGCCTCACCCGCACCCGAGCGGCCGACCCCGGCTCTCCCGTGGAAGAACGAGGCCTGACGCTTCGTGTTCGGTGCCTGCTCGCTCTCGATCGGTCTCGAGAAGCGCGCGCCGCGGCCACCAATTACACCATGCGTTTCCCCGCCGGGTCCGCCATCGACTGGATGCGAGAGCTGAGCGAAGCGCCCTGAGGAGAGAGGGGCGCTGCTAGGGGAGCGCGCTCGAAGCTCAGCCTCGGCAGTTTTCGGTCGTACAGCGGCCATCAGCACCGCAGACACCGGTCCACCGGCATTCACCGTCCCCCACGCAGGACTTCTGGAAGGTGTTCGTTTCTGGGTCGCAGCCGAGGCGCTCGGAGCAGGTTCGGCCACCTATGACCTCGCCTTCGGCGCACGCCGCGCCAGGATCGGTGGGTCTCCCCTGGCCCGCCCTCCGAACCGGACGTCCAGGCGCGAGTTCCGGGGAAGCGCCCAACAGGGCCCCGCTTCACAGCCGTGCTGTACTGATCGCGTCCCAGCAAAGGGCGGTACTTCGCAGAAGGGGTCCTATCGATGCTACGTGCGCGACGCCAACGACTGCGCCACCTCGACGGCGTGCACGGCTGATGCGCGCTGCGCGTACGACCCGTCTGTCTCGCTTCGGTGCATCGCCGAGTCTCGCGTATCTCCCGATCCCGATGC
>JAFDCW010000651.1 GCA_019312705.1 Deltaproteobacteria bacterium | reverse complement strand
ACGGAGAAGACCCGACTGACGTTCCTGGGGCTGGTCGCCTCGACGCGCAGCTCCACCGAGGACTCGAGGTCGTCGGGGATGGGCAGTTCGAGGGCCGCGCGGCCGAGGGCGTCGGTGACCACCGACGCGATGGCCTCGGCCGGGGCGAAGGACGCCGTCGCGGTGAGGGTCGCGCCGGCCGCGGGGCGGAGGTTTCGCTGGCCCACGACCTCGTAGAGCGTCACGAACCAGCGTACCCGGCCGCCGGGGATGGCTTCGAGGGAGCCGTCGATGCCCATGTCGAGGCCCGTGACCTCCCCCGCCGCGACCCGCCGCCGCGCGTGGGTCTGAGCGCTGACCCCGTCGGGGATCACGGCCGCCAGCAACGACAATACGCAGAACGTGAGCACCGCCCTACTCATGGCGCCTCCCTTCGAAAGACCATGCGCCGGGGCCGGACGACAGTCACCCGAGTCGGCCGGTCTTGGGCCCAGGCCGCCGCGCCAAACCCGCGAACCGTGCCCTCGACGCTGAAGCGCAGAGACAAGGGTAGGCGGCGCTCTTGCCCCGGGGACAGCGGGGGCAAGACGAGGCGCAGCACGCCGCCTCCCTGGTCCGCCGACAGACCGCGCCGCGCGAGACGACGCAGGTCCGCCGCGAGGACCTCGGCCCCGGTCGGAAGCTCGACCTCGACGACGGTCCGGGGCACCACCCGGGGGGTCCGATTTCGCACCACGACCTCGAGGGCCGTGACCTCGTCCACGAGCCCCACGGTGCCCTCGATGGCGACCGCGACGGGCCCGGTGCGCCTCGGGCGCATTCGCCACGACACGCCGTAGCGAGCGAAGGCCTCGACCCAGACCGGCGCCCCGCGGGGCACCTCGACGGTCACCGTGTGACTTCCAGGCCTCGCCAACTCCGGGGCGTCGATGTCGGCAGCGCCCCCGACGAGGCGGTGTCGCCGCTCCTCGCCATCGATGCGCACCGTGACCTGCCGCGGGGTGCCGCCACGACGCAGCCGACTGAGGAGCGCCCGGACGAGGGCTCGTTCGTCTTCCGGCAAGGCGTGCCCCGGACGACCCGAGAGGGACCAACTGCCCACGGTGGCGAGGTAGTCGAGGGCCAACTGGCGGTTCCCGAGAGAGAGCTCGGCCATGGCCAGGAGCAGCGTGCTTCGCATGGGCCGGGCCCCTTCGGCGGCAAGCCACCGGTCCTCGCCGACGACGATGACGTAGCGCCGAATCCGGCGAACGAGCTCGCCGACGACCCCGGGCCCTTCGCTTTCGTCGGCCCACCCGAGGGCCCCCGCCGCGACGACCCAGAGCGCGGGGTCGTCCGATGTGCCGACGGCCTTGCCCGCGAGGTCCTCGCGCAGTCTCTCGAGCAACAGACCGACCCCGGCCCCCCGGGGGCGCTGCCGGAGGTGCCGAGCGACCGGAGCCAGGCCGAGAACCACGGACGCGAGCAGACGGATCCGGCGACCCTCGGCCTCGGCGCTTTGGTCGCCGCCCGCGAGCTGGCCTTCGACGAAGGACGACAACGACGACGCCTCCTCGGCCACGTTTTCGGTATCGACTTGGCGGTCGAGATAGCGAGCGGCCAGGTTCATCGCGCGGAGGAGCGCCTGCTGGTCGCCGCCGTGAGCGTTGGACGGCCCCCCGGGATCCGTCCGAATCGAGGACGTAGGCGCCCACCGAGCCCAGGGACTCAGGGGGTCGAGGGGCGCGAAGAGGGCATCACCGGCCACGACCCGAAGCCCACCACCGAGCCCGTGAGCGCCGGGGGGGATCGCAAGCGACACGCTGCCATGGCCGTCCCCGAGCATGTCGGATCTTGCCTCGGCGCGCCGGGAGAGTGGGACGACGCGCAGGGGCCTGCGCACGGCGTCGATGGCCTCACCCTCGGGGGAGGTCGCGACGACTGTCAGGGTGCCCTCTCCGGCCCTTTCGAGGGTAACTTCGATGGGCACCTGGGCGCTTCCCCCCGGATCGAGGCGGAGGCTGTGCACCTCCGAGTCGTCGATACCGAGGCCGCGGTCCCCGAGCAGCCGAAGGTTAATTTGCCGAGCCGTGGTGCCACGGTTCGAGACGCGCAGCGGCAGCCGCAGCCGGTCACCCCGATGCGCGGTCCCGGGGATGGGCGCCGCGACGACGATGTCCCGGTCGACTTCGATCCGCGTCCGGTCGGACCAGACCCAGCCGTCTTCGCGCCAGACGATGGCCTCGACGAGGTAGGTCGTGACCGTGTCGGCGAGGGCGATGGGCACCTCAGTCGTGCCCGACGCGTCGAGTTCGAGGCTGGGAATGAAGAGCAGAGTCGGGGGGAAACGTTCCCGGAGGACGCCAGAGAGCCCGTTGATGGACGCGTGGCCCATGCGCACCCGCGGTGCCCGGGAACTCCGCCCGGCCAAGCCCGAGCCGATGCTGCCGCGTCCGTAGCCGCCGCCGCCACCGCGACCGGTCCCGCTGAGGCCGAGACCCCCGACGCCGTAGCGACCTTCCGAGGCCGCACCGAAGACCGCGTCGCCGATCTCCTCTTCGGTCATCTCCACCGTGACCCGTTGGTAGGACTCCCGGATCGCCTCGAGGGTCGCTGTGAGGGGCGAGAGCACGGCGAGGCGCCGCATCAGCTCGTCCTCGCCGGAGGCGACGGCGTAGGGCGTCGCGAGGGGCACGGCCCGGGCGAAGGGGTCGCGGACGTCGTCCCGGGTGCCGACTCGGCCGTCGGGCCCGGGGGAGACCAGCTCGAGGTTCGTCGCCCGCGCGGAGACGACCAGGACCGGGGACGCCGTCCTCCGAAGGACGAAGTGCGAACCCCAGGGGTCGGCGAGCTCGTGCTGCTCGATCAACCCCGCCTCGACCATGCGCGGCAACCAGCGTTCGGAGGGCTCCTCGGCCGCCCTGCGTTCTCTGGGGGTCGCCTCGTCGCCGGGGTCGAGATAGTGAGCGAGGGCGACCCACAAGCGGACCAAGCGGGCCCGGGCGACGCGACGGGCGACGGTCTCGAAACGGAAGCTGGGGTCGGCAGCCTCGAGGAGCGCGGGGGTGATGGGCTCGCCGCCGAGGGTGAAAAACTCAGCGCCACCCGAAGCGTTCGCCGCATCGGGGTCGTCGTCTGGGTCGTCTGGGTCTCGCCCCCCGAGGAGGCCCGGGCGGAATCTACGGGAGGCTCCCCGACCGACGGTCACCTCGTCGACAGCGTCCTCGTCGAGGGCCACGGCGAGGCTGCTCTCGATGGCGCGCATGGCGTCAGCCACGCCTCGACGAGAGAGCTCCCGGGACATCGGATAGGGGTCCCGGAGATCACCGCGAGGAAGGGCCGAACCTTCGCCGCCACGACCATCGGGCATCCCCAAGGCGTCGACGAGGGGCGCCACGACGAAGGGCGCGGGGTCGAGGAGGGGGTCCGCGGCGAGGACCGCGCGGGCCAGAACATCGGCGCCCTCGCTGGCGGGGTCGAGGATCGCGCGGCCAAACGCCCCGTCGAGGAAGGTGCGCTGGAAGGCCCGTTCGCCGGAGTGAGCACTCAGGTCGCGGACGAGGACCGC
>JAFDCW010000650.1 GCA_019312705.1 Deltaproteobacteria bacterium | reverse complement strand
CATGCATGCGCAGGAGGCGGGGCCCCTTCCGATGCCTGCGGGGGATCGCCCGAACTCCACCCTTCGGGCTCGGGCTCTGTCGCTGCGCTCGGTCCCCCTCTGACATCGGCCCCACGTGCTCCGTCCCGGCCCGTGATTGGGCGCTACGCAAGGGAGACCACCTGCTCGGCGAGGAAGCGGACTGCGGCCAGGCGGTCCCGGTAGGGGACGACGAAGGAAGCGTGGATGCGCCGCGAGGCGCTGCGGACCAGGTCGGGGTGGTGCGCTTGCTCGCGGTCGCGGATGAGGTCAGCGGCGACGTCGAGCCAGAAGAGGCGGTCGAGGCGCCGGTGGGCGCCCATGGCTCGGTCGAGGACGACACGGAGGAGGGTGTCAGGTTCGGTGGTCGAGGCGAGCAGCGCGTCACGGGCCTCGACGAGACGGGCGAGCATCACGTCGCGGGCCTCGAGTCGGACGCGGAGCAGGGCCTCGGTGATGTGCTGGCCCTCATCCTGCTCGGTGATGTTCCTGACGATGCCGTAGAGGTAGCGGGCGTCGACTCCGGGGGGCAAGGTGCCGACCTCGCGCTTGCCCTCGAAGGTGCCGATGGCGGCGAGGACCGCGTCGAGGGGGAAGGAGGAGATGGCGTCGCGGACTCGACCCTCGGGATCGTCGAGGCCAAGTCGGTCCCACTGCTGGTCGACCACGGCACGGACGGTGGGGTCCTTTCGGGCACGACGGGTCTGGAGCGCCCGCTCCTGTCGGCGTGCTCGCTCTCGTAGGGCCTTGCGAGCACGCTCGACATCGTTTTCTGTGGGCTCGTCCTCGCGGTAGAGGTCGACGCGGCTGCGACCACCGCGGTCGGTCCTCGGCTTGTTGTTCAGGGTTCTGGCCCAGGTGGTGAGCACGAGGGTCAGGACCTGACGTGCGGCCTCCCTGGGGTCGCCAGCGTCGATGACGAGGGGTGGAGCGACCTGCTGAAATAGACCGTGACCGCCCTCGACGTGCGGGTTCGATTGGGGCCTGCCCGGCGTGGAGCGGATGCGGATGGTCTCGCCGAGGGCCTGGTCCACCTCTTCGGTGTGGTTCGACAGACGGCCATCGAGCTCGACGGCGAGTGGGGCCGACCCGGTGGTCTCGACCCCATCGGTGAAGGCCTCGATCACGGCGGCGCCGTCCTCGGCATCGCGGACCGACAGGCCCACGAAAGCGCCGGAGTTGGTGTCGACCATGGGCTCGACGTTGAAGCCGAAGTGCTCGGAGCCGACGTGGACGACGAGGGGTGTGCCGTCGCCCTGCCACTGGGCTCCGGGGAAGAAGGTCTCGAAGGCGCCGGACAGGGTCCCGTCGTCGCAGGACCGGCCCGGTCGGCGCCGAGGGGTGCGGACGCCGACCTTGTCGAGGATGCCGGCGATCATCGACCGGCCCCATTCGATGCGGAGGTGCTCGCGCAGGTGGTTGCAGAAAGGGACGAAAGGGCCGGCCCATTGATCCCACTCGTGGATCACGGTCTCAATCTTGGCCGAGGCCGCGTCCTGGGCAGCGATGGTCTCGTCGTCCGGTGCGTCGGGTTCGGGCCGCTCGCCGCAGAGCCAGTCGCGGAGCGTGGGCAGCGGCACGGCGACGGCCTCGGCGAGAGCGGCGAGATCGACCCCACCGTGCTCCTCGACGAGGTCGAGGACGAAGCAGATGTAGCCCTTGGTGTAGTGGCGGCGACGACCTTTCGTCGTGACGCAGCCCGGCTGCTCGATGAGGTAGGCGATGACCTTCTGGCTCAGCTCGGCCATGGCGTCTGGGGGCGGCTCCGGCTCCGGCCGTGACGGTCGCCCCGGCGGGTGGACCAGGGCGGCCACGACGCCGGGGATCGCTCCGGCGAGCTCGTAGGCCCGGGCCCGGCCGGCGCCCGTGGACTCGAGGATCTCCGAGGCCTTCGGGTGCGACAGGTCGTGGTGGATGAGCAGCTTCCTGGCAGCGAGCAGCAGGGCTGCGGTCACGAGGGGGGAGACATCCGGGCTGGTTTCGGTTACAGCGACCACGGTCCCCCTTTGGTGCAGGGTGAAGAAGAGTCGGCAAAACCCTTCCTACCCCGCCCAGAGAGGGGCCGCTATCGTCTACGGCCTCAGCTCGAGCACCTTCTGGCCCATCAGCCAGACCTCGGGCACGCCGCCCTGGCTGACCACCTTGAAGAGGTCCAGGCATCGGTCCCGTAGGTCGATGGCATCAAGCCCGTCACGGCCAGCTCCCGCCTCGATGCGGGCGAGCACCTCCTCGGCTCTGCCGTAGTACCGGTCGGCCGGGGCGAGCAGGCCGCCGAGCGCGTGGCTCGTCCGGCCGTGGTTGTACCAGTGGAGGTGGGCGGCGAGCCGGCGCCGCATCTCGGCCACGTCGTAGAACCGGTGGACGTCGAAGAGCTCCTTGGACAGGTTGGCGTTGAAGACCTCGAGCTTGCCGTTCCACTCCTTGTGCTCCGCCGTGATCTGGTCGACGCCCATCTCCGTCAGCAGCGTCGTGAAGCGCGAGATGCCTCGCCACGACCAGAAGGCAGCCCCCTTGTCGTGGAGCACCGTCTCCGGCTTGCCGTGACGCTCGACCGCCTCCTCGAAGGTATTGATGACCAGGTTGGCCCGCTCCGCGTCGTCCACTCCGTGGCCCACCACGAAGCGCGAGCAGTCGTCGAGCACGATGAGCGTGTTGGTCGAGGCTCGGTTGATGTGCCGGTGCAAGTAGTCGAGGTGCCATATGTGATTCGGACGGACCGCCTCAAAGCGCTCGTCGTGAGGCTGGCTCTTGACCTTCGCCGGCCTGTAGCCGGAGTCCTCCATCACCCGCCGGACCGTCTGTACGCCGACCTTCACGCCCTTGCGGCGGAGCTGGTTGCGAATCTGGCTCGGGCCCAGCCCCGGGTGCTGGTGCCATTCGCCGAGAATCTCCCTGTCGCGCTGGCCCTCGATCTCGGTGGGCGTCGGCCCGCTCGTGGGCGACCGGCCCTTGCCCGCAGCGGCCCGCTCCACCTTCCGCTTCCAGTCGTAGATGCTGTACCGGCTGACCCCGTAGTGCTTCGAGGCAGCGGTCACCCCCTCGTGGCCCATGTACTCGAGGATGTCCGCCTTCTCCGAGGGCGTGTACCTACGGGCTGGTCTGTTGCCGGTCTTGCTGCGGGCGCCCTTGACGAAGATCGTTGGCACGCCGTCTGCGTCCAACTCGGGCTCCTCCGGCGACGCTGCCACCGCGGCCTTCGCCGGCGCCCGTATCCTCCATGTCGCTCTCCCACGAGTGGCCTCGCCGGCCTTCGCCTCCGCCTTCACCTTCCACCGAGAGACCGTGCTCGCAGGGATGCCGTGCTTGTCGGCCGCTCCGCTTACGCCGAGCGTCACGGCGTCCTCCACGACAACCCCTCGTTGCTTCGCGGTGTACTTGCCGTACCGGCGGCGGCGACCGCGACCCTTGCTCTTCGCCATCGATAGACCTCCATCGCCGCCGGGCGCACCCCGAAACCGTCCGGGGTTTCACGCCTCAGCAGCGATGGTCAGAGTGCGGCAAGAGCAAGTAGC
>JAFDCW010000067.1 GCA_019312705.1 Deltaproteobacteria bacterium | reverse complement strand
GCCAACCCCCATCCTCTCCGCGCTCCCGAAGCGCCGGATGCGAAGGCTGGAGCTCGGCGAAGTGATCGATATGGCCGAGCAGTGTCTTGGCTTGGTTCGTATGCATGGTGTCCCCCCGGCGCACCCCTTGGGCGTCGAACCGTAGGGGCCTGAATTGCACAAGGCACCGCACCGAGCAACACGTGGCGCCTTCTTGCCGGCTCTAAACAGTGTCGTATCGCGCGCCAGGCGACACTGCTTAATCCAGGTCGAGACCGGTGGCGGCGGCCCCGGCGAGGATGAGCTTCGCGCCAGTGACGACCTGCTGCACCACCTCGGCCTGGCTGAAGAGCCCTCCGGACCAACCGACGAGGCCGGCGAACCATATTTGCCGAACCAGGAAGGTCACCTGACGTTCGCCATCCGAGAAGCTCTCGGTCAAGACCAACTGCGGGCTGTCGCCGCGTAGCGCCGCAACGACGATCCGGTTCATCTCGCCCTCGTGTTCGAGGATCTGAGCGAAGATTTCCGGGTGGTCCGCGGTGACGGTTGCGATGATGACTCGAGCGTAGGACGGGCGCTTGCACATGGCTCGGGTGAGCCGGGCGAAGAGGTCTTCGAGGCGCTCGACGCGGGTGTCCCCCTCGGCTGGGCGGCGCTCGAACTGCTTGCGCAGAGCCCGGGTCTGGAGGTCGACGGCGGCGCCGATGATCTCTTCTTTGCTGCTGAAGACCTTGTAGAGAGTGCCGAGGGCGACCCCCGCCTCGTCGGCGACCTCGCGGAGACCGATAGCCTCGAAGCCGCGTCCCCGGGCGAGCTTGATCGCGACGTCGACGATCTTGTTTCGCCGCTCTTCCGTCTTTCGACCCGCGCCCTTGTAGCGTTGGACGCCGTCGTCCGACGGGCCCTCCGTCGGGGAACTCTGCCGCCGTCCTCTTGCTCCCTGGTTCATGAGTTCGAGCTGATGGCCGCGCGGACGGTCTGTTTGATGGAGCCCATGGTCTCGAGGACCGCCGAGGGTTCGTAGCCGCAGTGGGCCATGCAGTTGCTGCACCGGGGGTCGCGGCCCCGGCCGTACTTCTTCCAGTCGGTGGTCTCGATGAGCTCCCGGTAGGTATCCACGTATCCATCGGACATCAGGTAGCAGGGCTTCTGCCAGCCAAAGATGGAGTAACTGGGGATTGCCCAGGGTGTGCACTCGAGGTCGGTCTTGCCTTCGAGGAAGTCGAGGAAGAGCGGGCTCTGGTTGAGGCGCCAGCCATCGCGCTTGCCGTCGGCGAAGGCGTGGCGGAAGAGCTCCCGGGTCTCCGGGACCGAGAGAAAGTCCTGGGCGCCCGGGGCCTTTTCGTAGGCGAAGCCCGGGGAGAGCATCATGCCGTCGACCTCGAGGTCGTCGTTGAGGAAGTCCAGGACGGCTCGGATGCTCCTCGGGGTATCGCTCTTGAAGAAGGTCGAGTTGGTCGTGACCCGGAACCCGCGGCGCTTGGCCTCACGGAGGGCGGCGACGGCCTTGTCGAAGGTGCCCTCGCGGCAGACCGTCTCGTCGTGGCTCTCGCGGAGGCCGTCGATGTGGATGGTCCAAGCGAAGCGCGGGTGCGGCTCGAAGAGGTGCATCTTCTTCTCGAGCAGGAGCGCGTTGGTGCAGAGAAAGACGATGATGCCGCGGTCCAAGAGCTCCCGGACCATGACGTCCATCTCGGGGTGGATGAGGGGCTCCCCGCCGGCGATGGAGACCATCGGTGCGCCGCACTCGTCCATCGCCTCGAGGACCTGCTGCACGCTGAGCTGCTTCTTGAGCACCTCCTTCGGATGCTGAATCTTGCCGCAGCCGTTGCAGGCGAGGTTGCACGCGAAGAGCGGCTCGATCTCGACGAGAAGGGGGAACTTCTTGTCCCTCTGAAGCTTCTTCTTCATCAGGTACCTGCCGAGGATGAGCTGCTGCTGAACCGGGATTCCCACTAATCTTCTCCTCAACGAACTCAGTTGACCCAATGGTCGAGGGCCGCGCCGATGCGGCCGAGAACGCGGAGCGCGCGGGCTCCGCCTACAGCGGTGTGAAGCGCGGAGGACAGCTCCCGCGAAGGTGTATCGACGACCACTCGGATGACGGCGAAGCGGCGCCCGGCGGCGAGTTCCGCGAGGTAGGCCGACTCCATGTCGACGGCACGCGCTCCCTCGGCGAAGAGGGCGGTGCGCTCCTCGCCCGTGACGATGTGGTCCGTCGAGACCAGGGCGCCGCGGACCGCCTTCAGGCCTGCGGCCTCGCACAAGGCGGCGACCTCGTCGGCGGCGCAGACCACCACGACGCCATCCGGTCCGCGAACCTCGTCGGCGACGAAGACGTCGCCGGGGCGAAGGACGGGGTCGAGAGCGCCGCAGAGGCCCACCACGGCGATGGCGCCCGACCCCGAGCCGGCGAGCTTCCGGACGGCCCGCCGCGACTTGTCGGGACCCATGCCCGTACGCACCACGCGGTAGCCCGCACGTCGCCCGATGGCGAGGGCTTCGACCGCGAGGGGTGCGAGGACGAGGGGTTTGTGACTCATGGCGTGCACGGTGAAGTTCTAGGTGGTGCGCAACTGGACCAGGGCCGGGTCGGCCTTGGACCCGCCCTTGGACGCGTCTTGGATGAGCCCGATGGACCGGCCCCAGCGGCCGAGGGCCATGGTCGGGAAGACCTGCCGGTAGAGGTGGTAGTTGATGTAGAAATCGCCGGGGAAGCCGGTGCCCGTGAACTCGTCCTCGTCCCAGGAGCCGTCGGCGTTCTGCGTCGAGATGAGGAAGTCGATGCCCCGGCGAAGGTTGTCCGAGTCGTCGCCCACGGCGAGCAGACCGAGCAGCGCCCAGGAGGTCTGGGACGGGGTGCTGGTGCCTCGGCCGGCCCAACTACGGTCGTCGTAGGAGCGAACGTCCTCGCCCCACCCGCCGTCCGCGTTTTGCTTGTCGTGCAGCCAGCGGACGCCGCGGCGAATGGTTGGCGCGTTCGGCTCGAGGTCGGTCTCGGCGAGGGCCATGAGCACGCCGCCGGTGCCGTACACGTAGTTTACGCCCCAGCGTCCGAACCACGAGCCGTCGTCTTCCTGATGGTCGAGCAACCACCGGACGCCGGCCTGGGTCGCCGGGTGAGCGACGAGGCCCTCGCGGCAGAGCAGCTCGACGGCGTGGGCGGTCACGTCGGCGGTGGGCTCGTCGATGACCTCGCCGAAGTCGCAGAAGGGGATGTCGCGGCAGAGGGCCTGGGTATTGTCGGCGTCGAACGCGCCCCAGCCGCCGTCCTTGCTTTGCATGCCGATGGTCCAGCGCACGCCCCGGGCGATCGCCGACTCCACGCCCTTCGGGTCGGGATGGAGCGCGCGGCGGAGGGCGATGATCACCTCGGCGGTGTCGTCGACGTCGGGGTAGTTCACGTTGGCGAACTCGAAGGCCCAGCCCCCGGGTTCGAGCTTCGGGCGGCGCACCGTCCAGTCGCCGGGCTGGCGAACCTCTTCACCGAGCAGCCAGTCGGCGCCCCGGAGCATGGCCTCGTCGTCCCCCGGTACGCCGGCGTCGGCGAGGGCCTGGACCGCGTAGGCCGTGTCCCACACCGGCGATTGGCACGCTTCGAGGCGACGCGCTCCATTTTCACGGACGGTGAACCGGTCGAGGCCTTCGAGGCCGACCTTGATGTTCGGGTGGTCGAGGCGATAGCCGCGCAAGGTGAGCGCCATCATCGAATAGACCCACGGCGGCTGGATGCCGCCCCAGGACCCGTCGGCTTCCTGGCGCTGGACGATCCAGCGTTCGGCCTCACGGAGGCCGCGCTCCCGGAGCGCGGCGATGGGCTTCTTGTCGTAGACGCGGAGGACCCGGTCGAGGCTTTCGAAGAACCGTCCCGTGAGGGATGCCGAGGGCTTGCGCGCGGGGCGCGGCTTCGGGTCGATTTCGTCGAGGGTGATGCCCAGGGAGCGCACCGGGCGATAGGTCATGACGATGGTCAGGGCGACCACGGTCTGCCGCGCCCAGCAGGCGAAGTCGTAGACGTTGAGGGGCATCCACGAGGGCATCAACATCAACTCGGGGGGCATCGTCGGCAGCTCGTCCCAGGGCCAGAGGCCGAAGAGGGCGAGCCAGATGCGCGTGAAGACGCGAGTCTCGGCGAGCCCGCCCTGGGCGACGATCCAGGTCGCCGCGCGCGCCATGTGTGGCGCATCCGGGGCGTCGCCGGCGAGCTTGAGGGCCGCGTAGGCTTCGACCGTGGTCGACAGATCTGCCGGCCCCCCCCGGGCGTTGGCCCAGGTGCCGTCGGCTCGCTGCTGCGAGCGAATCCAACGCGCCGCAGCTTGGGTCTCTTCGTCGGTGCGGATTCCGAGGAACTGCCGGAGGAGCAGGTCTTCGGCGTCCATGGTGACGTTGGTCTCGAGCTCGCCCTTCCAGAAGCCCCGGTCGTCCTGGGCTTCGCGCAGCCAGCCGGTGGCGCGGTCGATGGCGACGGATCCGGCCTCGCGGCGGTCTAGGTCGGTGGTGATACCGGTCTTCGCATCGGCGCCGACCGGTGTGCTACCGAGGCGGTCGAAGAGAGCGCCGAGCGCCTCGTTGCTCTTCGCCCCGGCAATGGCGTCCTTGGTGATCGAGCCGACGAGCTTCCGGCTGATCTTCGGGGTTAGCCCCCGGCGCAGCGCGTCGCCGCCGTTCTTCACCTCGTCGAGGGTCGCGAGGGCGAGGGAGAGGGGCACGGCGCAGAAGAGACGAACCGCCTCGCCCTCGGCAGCGGGCCAGGCGAGGGTGTAGGCCTTGGCCGATGCGAGGTGGGCCTCGGCGATGTTGCAGATCTCCGTCACGAGGGTGAGGCCCGGGGGGCGTACGTCCTCTGCGGTCAGCCGGGAGAGGTCGACCCCGAGAGAGGCCGCGCGGTCCGTCGGCAAGAAACAGATCCCCCGGTCGGCGTCATCGGCGACGTCTTTGACGATGTTGACCAGCTGGAGCCCGAGGCCGAAGGAGACGGCGTTGTCACGCACGATGCGGCGCTCGGCCTCGCCGAGGGACGGGACCTCGAGGAGGAAGAGGTCGGTGAGCATTTCGCCGACGGTGCCGGCGACGAAGTAGCAGTAGCGCTCGAGGTCTTCGACGTCGTCGATCGAGAAGGTGCCCCGAGCGTCGGCGCGCGCCGTGTACTCGCGCATGCCCCGGGACATCTCGAGGACGTGGGGGCGGATGGCCTCGCGCTGGGCCCAGGGGAGGGCGCGGAAGGCGCGGAAGACCGCCCCGGCGCGCGTCATGAGGGTCTGTTCGGCGGGGTTCGCGCCGAGGTTGATGTCGGCGGACCGCTCCTCGAGGGCGCCGTAGCCCCCGTCTTGGGTGCCCATCGCTCCATCGAAGATGTCGAAGAGCCCCTCCCGGGCGCCCTGGTCGAAGTCTGCTTCGTCTTCGATGCAGTCGACGATGCGGCAGAGCAGGTAGCCGAGACCGATCGGGTCACGGAGTTGCGGCGGAAGCATCGAAATGGACAGGGCGAAGGTGCGCGATACCCGCGGGAGCATATCGGCGATGAAGCGCTCGTCCGGTCCGTCCGATTCGCCGTCGAGTTCGCCGTCGAGTTTGCCGGCCGCCGCGGCTCTGCCGATGGGCTGAGCGAGGGTGCTCACGAGGCTCTCCTGAGGTTGACGATCAGGGGCTTGATCGGCTCGAGGAAGACATCGCTGAGGTCGGCCATGAGATCGAGGAGGGCCGGGTGCTGGGCGAGCACCTCTCCGGCCAGGGCCCGGAGGCGGCGACTCTCGATCTCGTCGAGGGCTCGGCGCACGGCGCCGGTCGACTCGAAGATGCCGATCGCGCGTTCGATGTCGGCGTCGCTGGTCTCGGCTCGGGGGGCGTCGAGGATCGACAAGAGCGTCGCCCGGTCGTCGGCGGACGCGTTTTGGAGGGCGTGTACCGCGAGCATGCTGCGCTTGCCCTCGGCGACGTCCGAGCCGCGGCGTTCACGGCCCTTGTCGCCGTAGATGTCGAGGAGGTCGTCCTGGATCTGGAAGAGCACGCCGAGGTGGCGGGCGGCCTCGCTGAGCTCTTCGACGAGGGCCGGTGCAGCGCCGGCGGCCTCGGCCGCTCCGGCGATGGGCAGGCCAAAGAGGCCGGACGTCTTGCCCTCGACCATCTCGAAGTAGTTGGCCTCGGACGGGGTGCCCTCTTCGAGCAGCATGAGCTCGCGCTCTTGTCCGTCGATGACGCGCAGGGTCTCCCGGGCGAGGCGCGCCCCGAGGCGCTCCCGCCGCGTGGCCGGCAGATCGGTGCGCTGGACGAGCAGCATCGCGAGGTGGAACATCGCGTCCCCGAGGTCGATGGCCCGGGCTTCGCCATAGGCCGCCCAGACGGTGGCCTTGCCGCGGCGGGTCTCGTCGCCGTCTTGCACATCGTCGTGGACCAAGGTGGCGTTGTGCAGCATCTCGCAGGCGGCGCCGAAGGTCTCGAAGCGCGCCGGGTCTTGGTCCAGCGCCTCGGCGACCCAGAGCGGCAAAAGCGCGCGCAGCCGCTTGCCGCCGGTGCTGAGGTGGTACTCGAGCAGCGGAAGGATCGGTGAGGCCTCGGGCAGCTCCTCGGCGGCGACAGCCGTGAGCATCGCCTCGACGTTCGGGAGGTGAGCCTTGGCCAAGGCGTCGAGGGACCGGGGTGACGGGGCCGTGTTGAGGGCCTTCGGGGGCGTGGACTTACGGGCGTGCAGGCGCATGTGGCCGGACTGGATGCCTTCGCCGGCGAGGGCCTTCAGGGCTGCGAGGTTCTGCGCCAGGCCGACGGCGGCGGCGACGCTCGCGAGCTCCGCGGCCCGGTTGATGTTGGCGATGCGCCGGGCGACGGCGACGGTGGGGTGGGCGGCGGCGACGCCGCCGACCGTCCCGACGGCCATGGGCAGCTCGAGCTCGGCGACGAGGTGATCGCCGTCGACGCGGAAGCGCGACATCGACGTGTAGCGGCCGCTCCGGGCAGCGAAGGCGTGGGCTCCGGCCTCGACGGCCCGGGTGTCCTGGCCGAAGGCCATGAGCACGGCGTCGACGCCGTTCATGATGCCCTTGTTGTGGGTCGCCGCCCGGTAAGGGTCGCGCTCGGCGAAGACCGAGGCCTCGACGATGCGCTCGGCGAGCAGCATGGCCTTTTCAGGGTCGTCCGGGCAGAACGAAAGCACGGGCATGCGCCCCGTGGCGCGCACGGTCCGCTGGTCCGAGAGGTTCGACAGGATGCGCAGGTTGACCCGGCCGCCACCGAGCTCGGCGATGCGTGGGGCGATGCGCTCGCACATCGAGTTGATGGCGTTGGCGCCCATGGCGTCCTGCACGTCCACGAGGACCTCGACGATCCACATGTCACCGAGGGGGTCGTCGTGTTCGACCGCGGGCAAGTGGCGGACCGAGAGGCCGCGCGCTCCGCCGCCGGCAGCGACGAGGTTCTCGTGGGCTCCGTTGGCCTTCGCCAGCAGCTCCGTCTCGTGGTCGGCGACTGCTCGGCGCAGGCGCTCGCCGTCGGCGACTTCGAGGAGCTGGATCTGGCCGAGCATCAGCGCCGGCGAGACCACCGTCCGGATGCCGTCGCCTCCGCGCAAGAGCTTCGCCGCGTGGCTCGCCGCGGCGACGACGGAGGGCTCCTCGGTTGCCATCGGCACCAGCCGATTCTGACCATCGACGCGCAAGTTTGCGCAGATACCGAGGGGCAGGCCGAAGACGCCCACGGCGTTTTCCACCATGAGGTTCGCCTGGGAGGCATCGAGGCCGCCGTCGTGGTCGAGGGCGGTGAGCTCGTCGCTCCCGACACCGGTGATCTCGCCGATCCGGGTGACCCGATCTTTGAGCTCGAGGCGATAGAATCCTGGCAGCGCACTCTCGTACACGGAGCGTCCCTTCCTGGGCCTTGAAAAAGGCCCGATCCGTAAGCGCGCGGAACCTAGCGCCAGGTTGAACCCCTGTAAAATACAAAGTGAACAACGTTTCATTTAGAACGGTGTTCATCAATTCAGTCTTCGCCTGATGGGTAGCCAGGTACGGCTAGCCGCGGGCCTCGAACGCTGGCGCCTGGTCGTCGGGACCGCGGCCGCCGACGTGGCGGGGGACCGCGCCGAGAAGGGCGATCCCCGCACCCGCAACCCTCATAGATTACTGTGGAAAACGCTCAGCCCGGCCGCTCGGCGGAACTCGAGGGCTGGAAATGCGTCGGAATTGACGAAGGCCGCCGGCTCCGACTCGAGGTCAGCCAGCAGGGAATCGCCGCGGACCAGAAGTTCTTCGAGCTCGTCGCGACTTTCTTCCCGAACGCCGATGCCGATGTCGTGCAGCATCCGGGAAACCTCGGGGTGGTCGAGGGTCTCCGGGTGCTGCACCTCGAGGGGCGCGTCGCTGCCGATGAGGGACAGGCCGTTCCCGTAGCTCGGGATGGCGCGCACGTGGCGGAAATGGGCGGAGAAGCCGTGGACCAGGGAGGCCCGATCGGGGCCGAAGACGTGCTGGCACACGACGCCCTCGTCGGTGAGCCGTCGCTTGACGAGGCGATAGAAGTCGGCGCTGAAGAGGCTCGCCGAGCCGGGTATGTATGGGTCGGTGACGTTGATCGAGATGACGTCGTAGGGCTGGTGCGCGACGGTCAGGTAGTGGCGTCCGTCCGTGACGTGGACGTCGACCTTGGGGTTATCGACGTAGCCGTGGTTCCCCGCGGCGAAGAGCTCGGCGTGGTCCACCATCAGCGGGATGATCTCGACGGCGTCGACGTGGTCGACGGTGGGGTATCGGCCGAATACGCCGGCCGTGATGCCGTAGCCCGAGCCGATGACCAGAGTACGTGCGACCCTCGGCGCGAGGAGAAGCGGGATGTGCGCTTGTGTCTCTTGGACGTACTGCGTTGCCGGGTCACCGAAGTGGTACACGAGGTCCGTCCCGGTGCAGGTGACGCGCAGCAAGCCCGTATCGAGGCGCTCGACCTCGAAGATGCAGTGGCTGTCCTCGGTGGCCACTACCGCCCGGTCGGGGGCTACCGTGCCGAGGGGGCGCCCCGCAAACAGGAACACGGCGACGGTGAACGCGAGGCTCAGGGCGACGAGGACCCGCCGCTCCTGGATGCGGTGCTGGCCTTCCTGGCCCTTCGCCGAGGCGAATAGGGTGACCACGCCGAGGCACGCGAGCAGCAGCCCGGCGTTGGCGAGGATGACCAGGTTCGACCCCACCGTTGGAATCAGGACGTAGGCCGTTAGTAAAAGCCCCGCCACGCTGCCGAGGGTATTCAGCGCCGCGACCCGCCCGACGTGTTGGGCGCGGGTGGTGCCCCCAGCGGGCAAGGCCAGGAGTGCGGGGAACACGACGCCCATGCCGCAGGCGGGCACGAAGACGAGCAAGATCATGAAGGAGGCCGTCGCCCAGGGTTCTGACCCGCTGCCGAGGGCCCAGGGCTCGAGGGCGATGGCGCAGATCAGGGAGACTGTGGCCGTCACGTACCCCAGGAAGAGCAGCCGGTTCGGCGACATCCGGCCCAGGGCCCCGTGGGTCCACCGCGCGCTGAGGCCCAGGCAGGCGAGGATGCAGCCGAGGGTCACGCTGGTGACGTAGACGCGGTTGCCCAGCAAGAGCGCGAAGACGCGGTTCCAGACCAACTCGCTGCCGAAGAAGACGGTGCCGGAGAAGAACGCGAGACCGAGCACCATTCGGTGGTTCCACGGCGCGACTGATGTTGCTGGCCCGGTCGGACGAGGTGCACCGGACTCGAGGGAGAAAGGCTCATCGCGCCTCGCCAGCAAGAGAGCGCCGAGGAAGATGGCCGCGTTGATGCCGGCCGTGATGTAGGCGCCGGCAATGCAACCGACCAGATAGATGAGCACGAAGCTGGCGGCGAGGCTGCCCAGGGCCCCGCCGAAGAGGTTGAAACCGTAGAGCGAGGTCGTGTCCGAGTCGCGGCGGAGGCTCTCGGAGAGGATGGGCAGAGTTGCGCCCATGGCGATGGTCGGGATCACCAGCAGCCCGGTGCTCAGCGAAAAGTCGACGAGGAGGTTGGTCGCGACGCTCTCCCCGTGCAGCCTGGCGACCCAGGAGATGTACCCATCCTGCCAGTAGAAGAGGGTCGGCGTGAACACCGCGCCGTAGACCCCGACGGCGAGCTCGACGGCGCCGTACCAGTACAGCGCCTTGGCCGGCGTGTTCCACCAACCGCGGCCGGCGAAGCGGGCGGCCAGGGCGTTGCCGAGGGTCAAGCCCAGCATGAACGCGGTCAGCACGCAGGCCATGCTGCGCAGGGTGCTGCCGAGCACGATGGCAAATCCGCGCAGCCAGATGACCTCGAAGATGAGGGAGGTCGCACCCGAAAGGATGAAGAGGGTGTAGAGGGCGCTCGTGCGCCCGCTGCGTACCGACGGCGTCCCGTTCGCTTGATCAGAGGCCACGGTCACTGTCCTCCGTGACGGGCTTCGAGCACCCGGAGCGCCGCCGCGTAAGGCCGGGTCCGGCGTGCCTGTGCCAGGTGTGCCGCCAGGGCCGCCTCGTCCCTCCGGGAGAGGGCGTCTTCGGCGAGGTAGAGGTTTGCCCGAAAGCTGTACGGGTCGAGTTCGTAGGCGCTTTGGGCGTCGGCGAGGGCGCCCGCTCCTCGGGAGCCGTCGAGCTCGGCGAGGGTGATGAGG
>JAFDCW010000649.1 GCA_019312705.1 Deltaproteobacteria bacterium | reverse complement strand
TCCCTCTTCCGGTCCCAGGGTGAGCTGCCGGACACGTTGCTCGCGGCGCAGCGTCGCGTGCGGCTCTCTCACCCGCGCGAGGGCCTTGCGCGTTCCCTTCGGGTCCTCGGTCTCGGTGCGATGGGGGACCTCCGCCCCGCCCTTGGCCGATCGCCTGTCCCGGTGCACCTGGTCACCGGCGCCTTCGACGAGAAGTTCTCGGATCTGGCGCGGGATCTGGCGCGAGATCTTGCGACAGACCTCGGCGCGGCGGCCTCCCACACCGTAGTCGACGGCGCGGGCCACAACGTATTGCTCGAGAAGCCCGAGGCCCTCGCCGACATCGTCAACACGTTGACCCGGGACTATGACTCGCCGCCCAGAGCCGTGCAGGCCCGACCGTGACCTCAGGGGCTACGGTGGCCGAGCATCCGAGAGACGAACCCAGCGCGCTTCCGCGTCCTTCGAGCGCCGGCGCTTGGCTGCTCGCCGCTCGCCCGAAGACGCTGACCGCGGCCGTCGTCCCCGTCGCCGTGGGCACCGCCTGCGCCCATGCCGCGGGGGGAGCCGCTGTCTTGCCTGCCCTCGCCGCGCTCTTCGGTGCGATAGGCATTCAAATCGGGACCAACTTCGCCAACGACGTCTTCGACTATGAAAAGGGTGCCGACACGGAAGACCGCCTGGGCCCGACCCGTGCGGTCCAAGCCGGCCTCCTCAGCCCGGGGCAGATGCGTCTCGGCATGCTCGTCTCCTTCGGCCTGAGCGCCGCCCTCGGCGTCTATCTCGTCGCGGTCGGCGGCTGGCCCATCATCGTCATCGGTGTGCTTTCGATCCTCTCGGGCATCGCATATACCGGCGGGCCTTTCCCCCTCGGGTACAACGGCCTCGGCGACGTCTTCGTGATGATCTTCTTCGGCTTCGTCGCCGTGATGGGCACGACCTGGGTTCAGCTACACGAGATCACTACCCTGTCGGTGTATGCGTCGATCCCCATCGGCGCTTTGGCCACCGCGATTCTGGTCGTGAACAACCTACGCGATCGCACTACCGACGCCCGCGTCGGCAAGCGCACCCTCGCTGTGCGCTTCGGGCGCCGTGCCGCCATCGTCGAGTACGCGGCACTCTCGGGCGCTGCCTTTGCTGTGCCTCCGGTGCTGGTCGCGTTGGGCCTCGCCGGCTGGCCTGTCCTCGCTCCGCTGGCGACGGCCCCCCTCGCGCTGCTATATGTCCTCCGAGTGGCTCGCCTCGAAGGCGAGGAGCTGAACCCGCTGCTCGGTGCGACTGCCAAGTTGCTTCTGCTCTACGGTCTGCTTTTCGCTATCGGTCTCGCCCTCGTCTCACCGTCCGGTCTGCCCCTCCTGCCTGTCCTGCCCCCATGAAGATCACCCGCGCCAACGTCTCCACCGTCTCGGGCACCATGCCTGCGGTGAGCGGAAACGCGCGGGCGCTTTGGACCGAGCGCTTCGGGCTGCACTTGCGCCTGATGGACGAAGACGGCCGCGTCGGGCACGGCGAGGCGAGCCCGCTGCCGGACTTCTCCCCCGACAACCTGGAGGGCGCCCGGGCCGCCCTCGGCAGCCGTCCTTGGGAGACGCTCCCGGAGATCGACGACGCGGCTCCACTCAGCACGCAACTCAAACACCTGCTTCGGGAGGTCGACCCGAGTCTTCCGTCCGTGCGGTTCGCCATCGAGACCGCGGTCCTCGACCTCTACGGTCAGCGCCAGGCCCGTCCCGCGTGGGCAATGCTCTCGGAGGACTCGGCGGCGCACCCGGTGCCCATCGCAGCGACCCTCACTCAGGCCGAGCCCGGCGACGTACTGGTCGGCGTCCGTGCCGCCCAGTCCCGGGGAATCGACACGATCAAGCTCAAGATCGGCCGCCCGGACCGATTCCAGGCCGAGCTCGATCTCATCAGAGTAATCCACGAGGAGTTTCCCCGGCTCACCATCCGCGTGGACGCGAACCGCTCCTTTGCGGCCCGGGACCTCCCTCGCGTGCTCGAACTTCTCGCCGAGGCCGGGGTCGATCTCTGCGAAGAGCCGAGCGCCTTCGAGGCGGTGATCCGGCTCCAGGACGTACCCCTCTCCCTCGCTTTCGACGAGAGCCTCATCGGCCCCGAGGGAGACGCGCGCCTCTCGACCCTCGGCGACCTAGGGCTCTTGTCCGCGGTCGTGCTCAAGCCGATGGCCCTCGGGGGGCTGCTTCGGTGTCAGGAGCTCGCCCGCCGCGCCCGTTCCGTCGGAGCCGTGGCCATCATGAGCCACACCCTCGATGGGCCGATCGCCCTGGCGGCGACGGCGGCCCTCGCGGTGGTCTTGCCGCGGCCCCGGGTCGCCGCGGGTCTCGATGCTCACAGTGGCCTCGGGACCTGGCCCGATGTCACTCTGCCGATGCTCTATCAGGCCACCATCATTCCCGTCGACGCGCCAGGGCTCGGGTTGCCCGACGGCGTCGATTGGGGATGACGCTCTCCGTCCGTCGGGCGGCTGGGGCCCGCGGCGCGTCCCCTGCCTTGGTCTTCGATTCGGAGACGCTGACCTGGGACGACGTGCACCGACGGTTGCCGACGATGCAGCCTCCGCAGTCGGCGCTCACGTTGGTGGCCCGTCGGGACCAGGCGACCATTCTCTCCATCTTCGCCGCCATCGACGCGCGCATACCGTTTGCGCCTCTTCATCCCCGAGCGGCGCCTGACGAGTTGGCTGGCATGCGCGCGGTGCTCTCGAGTCTGCCCGACCCGTCCGAGGCATCCGATGAGATACCGTTGGCGTACGTCTTCACTTCGGGCACTACCGGCACGCCCCAGGGGGCGATGCTCTCCCGACGGGCATTCATCGCCTCGGCCCGCGCGAGCGCCGACAACCTCGCCTATGGTCCCGGGGACCGGTGGCTGCTCGGCATGCCCCTCTCCCACGTCGGCGGGCTCTCGATTCTGACGCGGACCCTGATGGCTGGCGCGACGGCCGTCGTCACGCCTGAGGGCCCGATGTCGGCGGCGGACGTGGTTCGGCGCATGGCCGACGCCGACGTGACCCACGCGTCCTTCGTGCCTGCGATGCTCACGCGGGTATTGAGCGCCGGCTTCGAAGCCCCGGCGGGCCTCCGGGCGGTGCTCATCGGCGGCGCGCCGGCGGGCAGCGCGCTCTTGGCGGACGCGCGACAGGCGGGCTGGCCCGTGTTGCCGACCTACGGCTCGACCGAAACCTGCTCGCAGGTCGCGACGCGGGCCCCGGGTGACGTGCTCGATACGGAAGGGCGGATCGGGCGGCCGCTCCCGGGGGTGCAGGTGCGCATCGTCGATGGCGAGATCTACGTGCGCGGCCCGGTGCTCTTCGACGGCTATGTCGGCGCGGTTTCGAGCCTTCGTCGACGGGTCTTCGATGACGATGGGTACTTCCCCACCGGCGACCTCGGCGAGCTCGACGACGACGGCGTGCTGTGGGTTCGCGGCCGCCGGACCGACCTCATCATCACCGGAGGAGAAAACGTCTTTCCGGCTGGCGTCGAAGCGGTCGTTTGCTCCCATCCGGATGTCATCGAGGCGTGCGTCT
>JAFDCW010000648.1 GCA_019312705.1 Deltaproteobacteria bacterium | reverse complement strand
AGGTCTCCGTCCCTAGCGGTGGGCACGCCGAAGACGAGGCCACCGGAGGCCGACGCCACGGCGACGAGGTCGCGCGACTCCAGGCCGGAACGCAGGGTCTCGACGGCGCGCGTGAGCTCGGCCGTGCTCGCGTCGGAGAGCAAGGGCAGCAGGACGACCGAAGCGGGAGGCCGGCGCCAAGCCGCATCCTCGGTGCCGGCGATGCCGACCTGCAGGAACACGCGGCGCTTCTCACCGGCGGGCACGTGAGCCTCGCTGGCGTCGACGGCAAGCGACACGGCCCCTCGCTCGGGCGCGTCGAAGGGGAGGTCGGGCCAACTCACGGCCCGATGCGGCGCGACGAGTTCGTGCCCGAGACGAAGCGGGGTGGCGAGGCGGTCGAGCCAGGCCAGGCGCGCGTTGCCCCCCAGGTAGGTGTTCTCGAAGTAGACCGGCCGGTCGAGGCTGACGCCCTTCCAGTCCTCCGGCTGATGCCCGAGCGCGCCGTAACCCATCGAAACGAGGATGGAGTCGTCTCGGTACTCGGCCTGTTGCGCCGCCGACAACACCGACACGATGGACCCAGCCACGCTGGCCCTAGAAGCGAATGCCGGCCGAGAAGATGGATCCTTCGACAGCCCCTTCCCCTCCCCGAGCACCTTGCCGCCGGCGCGCGACTGATTCTTGTCGATGCTGTCGCCGTCGTCGGCCCCGAACTCCTCCAGACGGTCACCGATGTACCCACGGGCTCCCTCGAGCCCGCTCGTGTCCGGGTCGGTTGCAAGCGCCGACTCGGTGACGATGGACGCGATCCCCGTGCTCTCTTCCCCGAGCTCGGCCTGAAAGCCGCCGGTGGTCAGCTCGAACTCGCCCTGGTCCGCCTTCTCGTCACTACCCGGCGGGTAGAGGACGAAACGAAACTGCCGGTCGAGAAGACGACGTCATCTTCGAAGTCCGTACGAACCGGCTCGTTTGAAGCGAGGAGATCCTCCTCGATCGACGCGAGCCTGGCATTCAACACGCGGACGGGCGCGGGCGCTGAGGCCGGCTTCGTCTTCGCCGCTTGGAGGCGAGCGAGCCGACTGCCCTCTGCCCGCTCGCGAGCGGGAGACTCCTTGCTGGACTTGCTGCGTGCTCGCCTGGCGGCCGCCTGGCGCTTCGCATCCTGCCCAGCCTTCCTGCGCAGGGCTTCGTTGGAGCGATGCTCCTGATCTTGCAGCCGCAGCTCGAGTGGCAGGGACTCACCTTTCGCGGGAGCTCCAACTTGGAGGTGACCCGACTCCGATTCGGGAATGTCGCGGTCACCGGACGCCTGCGCGTCTTCCTGAAGCTCAGCTTGCCGTGCGTGCCAGTCCTCGAACACGGCGCCCTGGATGAGCTCCGCCTGGTTGACGCTCACTGCGGCGCCCTTCAGCGAGCGCATCAAGACGTGGGACATCGAGCCTGCCACCACCACGAGGACGAGGGTTGCGGCCGCAACGAACCCGCTACGACCGAGGAAGGCGCGGGCGCCCCGGCGCCGTGCACTCTCGGGAGGAGCCTCGCCCACGGCCGCGCTCACGCGCTCGGCGAGGCCCTCGGGCGTGGGCGGGCGCAGGTTCGTCAGGTCCTCATCGAGCCGATCGAAAGCCTCGGCCACTCGCTTGCAGCGATCGCAGGCCTCGACATGGGCGAGCTCAGCGTCGGTCAATGGGCGCCCGCCTGCGAGCGCCTCGTCGATGCGGCGGCAGTCGGCGTTCATGCGGTTTCCTCCTGCGCGAGGTCGCGCGCGAGCTTGAGGCGCGCGCGGTGCAGGTTCGTCTTCACGGTGTTGAGGTTCATGCTCAGGAGGGCGGCGACCTCCTCCAGAGGCAGGCCCTGGATGCGGGAGAGCACGAGCACGCGTTGCTGGCGCTCGGGGAGCCGGCCGATGGCCTCGCGGAGTCGTTCGAGACGCCGACGATCCTCGAAGCTCTCATCGACGGCCGGCTCGGCCCCGGCGATCTCGTCGAGGGGGTCGGCGGCTGCCTCCCCCGCTTCTCCGTCATCCTTGCGACGGAAGGCGTCGCGGGCGAGCACGAGCACGCCGCGTGCGTTGCGCTTGAGATGCGTGCGCAGCACGTTGGTCATGATCGTGAACAGCCAGGTCGTCGGCTTCGAGCCGAAGCGGAAGCCGGTCGCCGCGCGCGAGACCCGGAGGAAGACCTCCTGGGTCAGGTCCTCGGCCTGATCGGGCCGCCGAAGCCGACTCGCCAGGTAGCCATGAACCCAGCCCGCGTGGCGCTCGATCAGGGCGCCTAGAGCAAGGCCGTCGCCATCGATGTGCCGGCGGAGCAGGGCCTCGTCGGAGACGTCGCCGGGCTCGGGCTGCGGCTTTCTGGGATTCACGGCCTGACCTCGCACGCGGGACACCTCGGCAGAGGATGCGCCGCCCTCCCGGGACCGGCGAGCCGTTCCAAGAGAAGCTCCCAGGCCCTCGGCGGGCATCCTGCCGGATGAGACTCACCCGGGCGGTGGAGGTTCCCCTCCGCCCTCAGAAACCCTACGCTCGGGGTGGCTGGCCCGTCACGGCCCCGGTCCGGAGGCTCACCCGTGCTCAGAGACGATTGTCCGATTTGCAGGCGCTTCCAGGGCCAGGAGCCCGATCCCGGCGGCGCGCTGATCGAGACCTCGCTCGTCCGCGCCCAGCACGCGAGCGTGCCCGAGGGCCGGTCGGGGGCCCATGCGGGCTGGCTGCTGGTCACCCCGCTCCGCCACGTGACGAGCCTGGCCGAGCTCACCGACGACGAGGCCCGGGAAATGGGCATCGTGCGCACGCGCCTGGCCACGGCCCTGCTCGACTCGACCGCGGAGCACGTCTACTCGACGGTGATCGGGGACCAGGTCCCCCACGTCCACGAGCACGTCATCGCCCGCTGGCCGGACACGCCACAGGAGTACCACGGTCCCTTCAAGCTCCTGGAGTGGCCCGGCGCTCACGTGATGGCCAACGAGGGCATCCGCCTCTTCTGCGACCGCCTCCGCGACCGCCTGCTCGGCCACTGACGCGACCCGCCGCAACCCAGCCGCCGCATTGTCAGAATGCAAAGAGGGTCAGACCCCTTTTTTTCGTATTCTCGACGGGCCGATCGGGCGCTACCCGGGTGTCTGCGTCCGGGGCGAGGGACGGCGGACGGACGGCGACATGGCGATCCGGCAACGGGGTCTGACCCCTTTTCCCCGGCCGAGGGCCAAGCGGCTCTCCACCTCCGAGGCCGTCAGGTTCGGCACTCCCCCTTCGCAGGGGACGCAGTGCCGGGCAGCCAGACTCTCGGAGGTGGGACCGCTCATGGAATCGAGTCAGCCCGCGAGAGCCTTCTCGATGAGGGGCTTGAGCTCGCCCTTCTCGTGCATCTCGCCGACGATGTCGCAGCCGCCGACGAACTCGCCGCCCACGTAGACCTGCGGGATGGTCGGCCACTCGGAGAAGACCTTCACCGCCTGCCACTTCTCCGGATCGTCGAGGATGTTGACGTCCTTGAAGTCGACGCCGCAGTCCTTGAGCACCTGCGAAGTCCTCATGGAGAAACCGCATTGCGGGAACATCGCGGTGCCCTTCATGTAGAGGACGACCTTGTTGGACTCGACCTCTTCCTTGATCTCAGCCATCACGTCACGACTCATTTCATCACCTTTCAGAACGGCGGAACCCCCGCCGGAATCGAACCCTTGCGGGGGTGGTCAAGCACTCGCCTCGGCGGGTGTCTTCGTCTTCAGCGCGAGGGCATGCAAGGCGCCCCCGAGCACGTCTTTCAGCGGCGCGTACACCATCCGGTGCCGCGCGATGGGGAGCTTCCCCTCGAACTGGTCGGCGACGACGACCACGTCGTAGTGATCGCCTCCACCGGTCATGTCACTCACTCTCACTTGCGCTCCGGGCAGCGCTTCCTCGATGCGTTGGCGGATCTCGTCCGGTGCAATCATGGCGCGCTCCTTCAGAACAGGTTGAGTTGAAGCCGGGCGGCTTCGGTCATGAGGTCGGGCGTCCACGGCGGATCCCAAACCAACTCCACGGAGGCCCGGGTCACGCCCTCGAGGGCGGCGACTTTCTGCTCGACCTCGGGCGGAAGCGAGCCGGCCACGGGACAGGCCGGCGAGGTCAGCGTCATCTGGATCGCGGCGACTCCCTTCTCGTCGACGTCGATCTCGTAGAAGAGGCCGAGCTCGTAGATGTCGATCGGGATCTCCGGATCGAAGATCGTCTTGAGAGCCTCGATGATGTTCTCCTTGATCTCCGCACGACTTCGCTGGTCGAGAACCGTCTCGCTCGTGCCTTCGCTCTCTTCGGGTGGCTTCGTCTCTTCGCTCATCACTTACTCCGTCGTCACGCTGTCGCTCGAGCCCGTGAGGGTCGCGTGCAACACGTGCCAGGCGAGGCTGGCGCACTTCACGCGCGCCGGGTATTCGGCGATGCCTGCAAACACCGCGAG